>JAIETA010000195.1 GCA_019745575.1 Reyranella sp.
GATACGGCGGCATCGGGCGCGACGCGTTTGCCCGTGCCCCTGCTCCCCGTGGGCGGCCGCGCGGCTGCTCCCGCGGCCCGCGCGCCCTGGGAGGAGCCGCTGGCGAACGGCGACACGCCGCCGCCTGGCACGATGACCGAGGCCGCCGCCCGCGCGGCGATCGAAGCCGATGGCTACAAGGCCGTACGCGCGCTGAGCCACGGACCAAGCGGAGCCTGGCAGGCGCGCGCCCTGCGCGGCAGCACCGAGGTGCAGCTGAGCGTCGACCGCACCGGTGGCGTTTCCGCCAACTGATCGACCGCCCCGGCGCTACGCGTGACGGGAACATTCGCCGGACGGGGTCGTTTCCTGTCGGCCTCCGGCACGAACGATGCTGCAAGGGCGGCGACAACCAAGGAGAACGGACATGGACAAGGATCGAATCGCGGGCGCTGCCAAGCAGGCCAAGGGAGCCCTCAAGGAAGCGGCCGGAAAAGCCCTCGGCGACTCGAAGCTGGTGACCGAAGGCAAGAGCGACAAGGTCGAGGGCAAAATCCAGAACGCCATCGGCGGTCTGAAGGACAGCCTGAAGAAGTAGCGCGAACCGGAACGGCCGGGACTGGCAAAAGATCCGGTCCCGGCATCTTCAGCCGTTCGTTCAGACCATTCCAGTGGAGTTACCCATGTCGCTCGGCACCATCCTCATCATTATTCTCGTCATCTTCCTGCTCGGTGGATTCAGCGGCCGCTTCGGCGGCTACGGCTACGGCTACGGCCACGGCGGCGTCGGTGTCATCGGCCTCGTGCTGATCGTCATCGTCGTCCTCATGCTGCTGGGTCGACTCTGACACCACGCCGACCGGGAGGATCGCCCGGACGGGCGGCCGTTGCCGCCCTCGCTCACCCGCGCCGCCGCCGCGACAGGACCTGCTGCATGGCGAACACCAGGGCGGCGTAGGCGAGCACGCAGAGCACCAGCACGCCGCCCTGCTCGACCGTCGGCTCGGTGAGCAGCGCCACCAGCCGGTCGCCGACGATCGAGACCAGCAGCAGGCCGGGCGTCATGCCGATCACGGTGCCGGCGATGAAGTCGGCGAGGCCGATGCCGCTCACGCCGAGGCCGAGATTGACCACGGTGCCGGGCGCCACCGGCAGCACGCGGAAGGCCACCACCACCATGAAGCCGCGGGCGCGGGCGGCGTCGCGCACGCGCTGCAGCCTGGGACCGAACAGCCGCGCCAGCGCCGCCTGCCCGAGCCAGGCGCCGGCCAAATACATCAGGAGCGCGCTCGAGAAGGCGCCGGCCGCCGAATAGGCGAAGCCCAGCCACGGCCCGAACACCGCCGCGGTGGCCAGGATCAGCAGGTTGACCGGAAAGGCCACGACGCCGCCCACCAGGAAGGCCGCGAACACCAGCGCCGGCGCCCAGGGATCGCCGCGCGCCACGGCCAGCAGGTGCGTCACCTTCTCCGCGGTCACGATCCCGTTGGCCGCCGCCGCCCACCACGCCGCGACCAGGCCCAGGAGGACGAGCAGGAGGACGGCGGCGAGCAGCACGGGACGGGACGGCATGGCGGCCGCACCCTAGGCCACGGCGGGCCACGCGGCGAGGGCGCCGGCCACGATCCGATTCCACCGGGGCGCGGCCTGTCCTAGGGTCCGGGCGCAGAGCCGACCCTCCAGGGAGCAGAGACATGACGAACAATCCGAAGGTTCTCATTGCCGGCGCCGGCCCGGTCGGGCTGACGCTTGCCACCGAACTGGTGCGGCACGGCATCGCCGTGCGCATCGTCGACAAGAACGCGGCGCGCACCGACAAGTCCAAGGCGCTGGTGATGTGGAGCCGCACGCTCGAACTGCTCGACGATGCGGGATACGCGCAGGCGTTCATTCCGGCTGGCCTGATCGCGCACGGCGCGCAGATCTCGACCGGCAAGGAGATCATGGCGAAGGTCACGCTCGATTCGATCGACAGCCGTTTCCCCTACGCCCTGATGATCCCGCAAAGCGAGACCGAGCGGGTCCTCGAGGAGCGGCTGGCGGCGGCCGGCGTCACCGTCGAGCGCCGGGTCGAGCTGGCGGGCTTCACCGACACGGGAGCTTCGGTCGAGGCGACGCTGCGCAGGGCCGACGGTTTCAGCGAGAGCCTCTCGGCCGACTGGCTGGTCGGCTGCGACGGCGCCCATTCGACGGTGCGGCACGGGCTGGGCTTCGCCTTCGAAGGCTCCACGCTGGAAAGCCACTGGGCGCTGGCCGACGGCCATGTGACAGGGCTCGCTCCCGCGGACCGGCTGCACATCTTCTGGCATCGCGACGGCATCCTGGCGTTCTTCCCCATCGTCGGCGACCGCTGGCGGGTGATCGCCGACCTCGGCCCGGCCGAGGGCAACGAGAAGCGTCCCGACCCGACGCTCGACGAGATCAACGCCCTGATGACGCATCGCGGCTCGCCGGGGATCGCTATGACGAACCCGGTCTGGCTGGCGGCATTCCGCATCAACGAACGCAAGGTCCGCGACTATGCCCGGGGCCGCGTCTTCCTGGCAGGCGACGCCGCCCACATCCACAGCCCGGCCGGCGGCCAGGGCATGAACACCGGCATGCAGGACGCCTTCAACCTCGCCTGGAAGCTGGCGCTGGTGATCGAGGGCGCGGCAAAGCCGGCGCTGCTCGACGGCTACTCGCCGGAGCGCAGCGCGGTGGGCGAGCGGGTGCTGCGCAACGCCGGCCGCCTCACCGAGGCCGCGACGCTCCGCAACCCGATCGCCCAGGGACTGCGCAACACCATCGTGAAGTTCGCGGCGGGCTTCCCGGCGCTGCAGCACAAGGTGGCCGACCAGCTGGCCGAGATGGACATCGGCTATCCCGACAGCCCGCTCACGGCGACGGGCCCCTACAGCATCAGCGGGCCGGCCGCGGGTGCGCGCTGGCCCGACAAGCTGCCGGCCGGCGCCGGTGGCCGGCGATTCACGGCGCTGGGGCCGGCCGACGCGGTGGCGGCGCTGGCCACCAAATTCCCGCGGCTGGTGGTGGCGGCCCCGGTCAAGGATCCGGCGCACACGACGTCGTTGCGGCTGATCCGGCCCGACGGCTATGTCGGTTTCGCCGGCGCCGCCACGGATCTCGCCAAGGCCGACGCCTATCTCGCGGCGATCGCCAGCGCTTGATACCCGCCGCTAACGCCCGCCCGCGCGCTCCAGACTCTTGATGACAAGCGCCGCCTTGCCCGACTTGGCGGCAACCTCGCGGTCCTGCGCTTCGATGACGGCGCGCGCCGGGCCGTCCTTCTCCAGCCCGCCCAGCAGGTCGAGCGGCACGCGACGGTTGGAGCGCTGGCTGCCGTCCTCGTAGGTGACGTTGAACAGGACGTATTCCGTCCGCTTGCCGGGCTTCTGCGCCATGACGGTCTCCTGATTGTCGGGTTGGGTCGGTCGACCTGCGGCGCTTATACGCCTTTCCCGCCGGCCGCGTCCGGACGGCTCTTGCGCCGGCGGCCCGCGCCTTCGGCGCGCTTCAGGCTCTTGCGCCGGCGGCCCGCGCCTTCGGCGCGCTTCAGGCTCTTGCGCCGGCGGCGCGGTGGCGACAGCCTGCGGCGATGAAAGCCCTCCTGATCGCCGTCCTGCTGGCCGCCGCCGTCACCGGCGCGGCCGGCGCCCAACAGCGCAAGCCGCCGGACCCCGACAAGTCTGTCGAGAAGCCGCCCGACTGCGCCGCGACGATGGGCGCGCTGCCCAAGGAGTGCGCGGGCGAGGCCTATGCGGTCGACGGCACCACGCTGGCCGCCGTCGGGCTAAAACCCACGCTCAGGCTGTGGGGCGTGCAGGCGGCCGAGCTGCGCGACCGATCGAGCGGTCGCGAGACGGTGGCCGGCATGCGGGCGCGCGCCGCGCTGGAGGACATGCTTGAGAAGGCTTCGCACAAGGTGAAGTGCCGGGCGGCGCGCTGGGACCGCGAGTGCCGCCTGGTGGCGCAATGTTCCGTCGAGGCCGCAGCATCGCCGGTCGACCTCGGCGGCTACCTGCTGGCGAGCGGCCTCGCCTGGGGCTTCCATCTCGAGGAGGGTCTGCCGTGGGAGCCGCGCGCTGGCCAGCGCTATGCCGGCGCCGAAGCCGAGGCGCGCCAGGCGGGACGCGGCCTGTGGCCGGCCTGGCTGGGCGAGAAGTAGCGCCGGACGGGATCTAGGCGGCCTGCGGCAGCATCCGGTCGATCGCGGCGCGCCAGACCGCCTGGGAGTCCTCGACCGAAAGGCGATGGCAGTCGCGCATCTGGTCCCAGCTTTCGAAGCTGATCAGGGTGGCGAGCGCCACCAGCAATTGCTCGCGCGCCGCGGCGTCGAGGGTCGCGAGTTCCGGCCCGTACATCAGCTTCATGCGCTCGATGTTGGCGAGACGCGCCAGCACGATGCGGGCCTTCAGTTCGGCCAGCTGGTCCTGGGTGGCGATCAGAGCGCGCCACAGCGGCAACCACTTCTCGCAGGCCAGCGCCCGGGTCGCGACATGCGAGCGGATGCGGGTCGGGCGGTCGCCGTCGACGTCGCGCGCCGCCGCCTCGGCCTGGCCGACGGCGATGGCATGGTCGGCGGTGGCGAGGCTGAGCGCGCGCAGGTCGCTGAAGCGCTCGAAGATGGAGCGCACCGAGCAGCCGGCTTCGGCGGCGATCTGGCCGGCGGTCGGCAGCTCGGGCCGGCGGCGCAACAGTTCCAGGTAGGCATCGATGATGCGCTGGCGCATCCGCAGGCTGCGCAGGCGGCGGCCGTCGGTCTGGCGGGAGGCCACGTCGGCGAGGCCAACCTCTTGAATCGTCACGGAAAAATTCTCCCCCGGTGTGTCGATGCCGACGACCGCCCGGCGGACCGGCCGGTGACGGCGTGTCACCGCAAGTAGTCCCTCCGCCGCGGCGGGGCAATGCACCACCGGCGCATGCCTGAATGCCAAACTTTTACAGGTGAGCGCGCCGGCCAGACGCTTTGGGCGTCCCTTTGACCGCGGCCGCGGGCACGCGGACGTCGCGCTGGAGATTATCGTGCCGCTCGTCCATGCGGCGGTAGTCGATGGTGAGCTCCTCGCCGGCCGCGATGTCGCGCACGGCGTGGTAGGTCACGTCGCCGTCGTCGGAGGCGAGATTGGGGTCGGCCGAATGGTTCATGTACCAGCCGGTCGAGATGCGCAGGAAGTCGAGCGGCACCCAGTAGCCGCCGCTGCTGCGGATGCCGAAGCGCTTGTAGAGGGCGGCGTGGCGCGAGGCGTGCGCCTGCCGGGTCGAGACCCAGCGGCTGTCCTCGCCGTCCCAGATACGGACGATCTCGCCCTTGCGGACAGCGAGATCGGCGAAGCAGCCGATGCCGTGGATGGCAGAGGGGCCGAGATAGACGAACGCCTTGCTGGTTCTACGCTTCATGAAAACTTCATACTCGCGGTGGCCGCCGACCGGGCGGGCCGCGTGCTTAGCGCGGCGGCCGAGGGCGTTCAATGGACGATGGCGGCGGGCCGCGTATCATTGCGGGCGCCGCCAGGACATCTCGGCGAAAGGAAAGACGCATGCTCACCTTCTTCTTCTCGCCGGGATCGAGTTCGATGGCGCCGCACATCGCGTTGCACGAGACCGGCACGGCGTTCGCGGCGCGACCGGTGTCGCTGCGCCGAAAGGAAACGCGCACGCCGGACTTCCTGGCGGTCAATCCGGCCGGCAAGGTGCCAGTGCTTGTGATCGACGGCCGCGTCCTGACCGAGGTTGCCGGCATCCTGTTCTATCTGGCGCGGGCCCACGCCGAGGCGGGGCTGCTGCCGGCCGGCGACATCGAGGCCGAGGCGCAGGTCGTGTCTTGGATGTCCTACATCGCCTCGACGATCCATCCATCGCGGCGCCAGGGGTTCCAGGGACTGGAGCATGTGCGCGAGGTCTGGCAGGTCGCCGAAACGCGGTTGGCCGGCAAACCATGGCTGGCCGGCGACTATTCGATCGCCGACATCCACCTGTTCCGACTCTACTGGCGTTTCCGCGGGTCGAACTTCATCCGACCCGGCGACTTCCCCGGCCTCGAAGCACACTATGCCCGCATGATGGCGCGGCCTGCCGTGCAACGCACGATCGAGGCCGAGGCCAGGATCGGCTACGAGCTGCCGGCGTAGCGGCGGCCGGCGCCTACTTCGGCTGCGCGTCGATCCAGCGTTGCGCCGGCTCGGGCTGCTCGAACACGCGCATCGGCCGATCGGCGGCCGCCAGCATGCCCAGTACGCGGGCCACCAGTTCGATCTTGTCAGGAGGGATCACGACGGCCAGCGGCCCGACGGGATTGAGGGCGTGAAACGCGCGGATCCGGACGCCCAGTTCCAGCATATCGTCCGGACCCATCGTCGTGTCGCCGCGGCTGCCGTCGAACAGCTTGCGGTAGTTCAGCGCGCCCGCCCCGACCATCTCGTCGAGGAAGGTGTCGACCTCGACGCGCGCGACGTCGCCGTCCGCCACCGCCGTCACCAGTCGGTTCTCGGCGTCGATCGTCCAGTGAAGAGGCATTGCGTCAACTCACCCCGCTACACGTAGTTCAGGACACGCCGGATCTTCTCAGGCGTTACCGGCCTGGACTACTTGAGCGGCGAATAGTTCGTCGGCATCAGCAGGGTCGAGTGCATTTCGGCCAGCAGCGCCGGCCCCTTGGCAAGATAGGCCTGCCACGCGGGATCCTTCATCGCCGCGGCGCGCGCCTCGAAGCGTTCCTGCAGGTTCTTGTAGCGCCACAGGTGGATCCACTCGTTGGGCTGGGGGAACTCGCCGGTCCAGGCGCCCCAGATCGGCGAGTACTTCTCGCGGGCGGCCTGCACCTCCTTGAAATTCTTGCCGTAGGTCACGGCGCCGCCCATCTGGGTGCGGTAGATGCGCAGTTCGTAGACGTTGCCCGTGGTGTCGTCGGACGGCTTGATATCGACCACGGCGTTCATGAGCCGCAGGTCCTGGCGCTCGATCAGTGGCCGGATGACGGGCACATAGCCTTCGGTCCACGGCTTGTGCTTGGCAAGTTCGCCGCGCAGGCGCGTGCGCTCTTCGTAGCTGTCGTACTTCCACAGGTGCCAGATCTGGTTGAGCGCGCCGAACTCGGCAGTCCAGTAGCCGTGGTTGACACCGTAGTTCTGTCCGCGCGCCGGGCGGCCGATGGTCTCGGCGGCCTTCAGGTACTCCGGCATCTTGCCGGGCTTCAGGGTGTAGCAGCGAAGCTCGTAGACCATGTCGTTTCCTCTCGGGGACGGGGTTCTTAGGGATGCGGATTGCGGGGCGGATGCGCCCGCACCGCGTACTCGTTGATGTCGGCGCCCCAGCCCGGCCGGGTGGGGACGATCAGTTCGCCATTCTGGATGACCGGAGGATGGGTGACCAGATCGTCCTTCCACGGCACGTCGTCGATGTCGATTTCCATCACGCGGAAGTTGGGCATGGCGGCGCACAGATGGGCGCTCATCAGCGTCGACATGTGGCCGTAGAAGTTGTGCGGCGCGCAGTTGATTTCGTAGGCCTCGGCCATGGCGGCGATTTTTAGCGACTCCATCAGACCGTTCCACGGCACGTCGATGATCGACACGTCGATCGAACGGCTCTCGAAGAACGGCCGGAACTGGCGCCGCCCGAACAGCGACTCGCACGAGGCGATCGGCATGGCGGCGCGGTCGCGGATCAGCCGCAGTCCTTCGGGGTCGTAGGAGTCGATCTCCAGCCAGAACAGGTTGTAGGGCTCGCAGGCACGCGCGACCTTGATGTAGCCCTCCGTCTTGAAGTTGAAGTTGGTGTCGAGAAGAATGCCCATGTCCGGGCCGGCGCCCTGGCGGAAGGCCGCCAACCCGTCGGTAATGGCGGCAAGAGTGGCGCCGTCGGCATTGAGCTCGGGATAGCCCGGCCCGCGCGCGAAGCCCGGCTGGTGCATGTTGGGCGGGTCGAGGTCGAAGCGGAAGATGTTGGTCTTCAGCGCCTTGAAGCCGTGCTCCTTCACATGCTTGCCGAGCTTTGCGAGGTCGTCGAGCGAGCGCACCGGCTCGACACCCATCACGGCGGCGTTGCGAAAGCGGTAACTGCCGCAATGCGACCAGTAGAGCGGCAGCCGGTCGCGGACCGGGCCGCCGAACAGCGCATAAACGGGAATGTCGAGCGCCTTCGCCTTCACGTCCAGCAGGGCGTTTTCGATGGCGGCCATCGCCTGCTGGTTCATGCCGCCCGGCGCCTGGCGCGTGATGGCGTAGAACGTGGTCATGATGCGCTCGATCGGTCGCGGATCCTGGCCGATGAGGCTCGCCGCCATGCGGCGAATCACGGCAGTGAGGCCGGCGCTGCCATAGCCTTCGTTGTACTCCGACCAGCCGACCAAGCCGTCATCGGTGGTGATCTTGAGAAAGGAGAAGTCGCGCCAGCCGGCGTCGCAATGCAGGTCCTCGATCTTGGCGATTTTCATGATGGTTCCTCCCGCCCGGCGCGCAGCATAGACTAGAGCCAGGCCACCGCGGGATGAAACTATGCCCCTCCACGGCAAGGGAATGCTGATCACCTTCACGGAGGTGAAGGCACGCGACGAACGCGACTTCAACGAGTGGTACAACCGCGAACATATCGACGAGCGCGTCAATCTGCCGGGCTTCCACCGTGCCCGCCGCTACGCGGCCGTCCGCGCCGCGCCCAAGTACCTCGCCACCTACGAATGCGACACCGTCGGCGATCTCGCGACACCGGGCTATCTGCAGCTGCTCGCCAACCAGACGCCGTGGAGCCAGGCGGTCATGGCGCGCTTCACCCGGTTCCACCGCCTGACGCTTCGCGTCCAGGTCGACCTCGCACACGGCGTCGGCGGAGCGGTGGCCTGCGCGCGCTTCGTGCCCGACCCGCGGCGGCGCAAGGCATTGGTCGCCTGGCTGCAGGAGACCGCCCTGCCGCGGGCGATCGCGCGGCCCGGCCTGCTGGGCGCCGTCGCCGCCGAGAACGATCTCGAGATCGCCAATGCGCCGCTGCAGGAAAAGAGCATGGATCATCCCAGGGCCGACGAAGCCGAGTGGGTGGTGCTGATCGAGGGCGCCGACGCCGCCTCGGTCGGGCAGGCGGCACGAGCCCTCTTCACGCTGCCGGCCCTAAAGCCCTTCGGGGTCGCGACGGCACCGACCATCGGCACCTACCGGCTGCTCTACGGCAACCAGCGGTGACGAAAGTTTGAGCTACCGTTGATCGGCCGACGGCGTAGGCTCCGGCCGTGTCAACTCAACGGACGATCTTCTGGCTGAGGCAGGCGACGCTGATCGGGCTCTGCCTGCCCGCCATCGACCTTGTCTGGCGCTGGTACACCGACGACCTCGGCCCTCGCCCGGTTACCCTGGCAACCCACGCCACCGGCGACTGGGCCGTCGTCTTCCTGCTGCTGTCGCTGGCGATGACGCCGCTCCGGGCGACGCTCGATTGGATGCCGCTCGTGCACATCCGCCGCCGCGTCGGCGTGGCGGCGGCGCTGTACGCGCTCGTCCACTTGCTGATCTACGTCCTCGACCAGAAGTGGAACCTGCTGGTCGTCGCCACCGAGATCGTCAAACGCTTCTATCTCACCATCGGCTTTGTGGCGCTGCTGGCGCTGCTGGCGCTGGCCGTGACATCGACCAGCGGCTGGCAGAAACGCCTGAAACGGAACTGGAAGCGGCTACACTGGCTCATCTACCCGGCGGCCGCGCTGGCGATCCTGCATTTCTTCATCCAGTCCAAGGTCAAGATCGGCGAGGCAGCGTTCGCCGCCGGCCTGTTCGCCTGGCTGATGCTGTGGCGCGTGCTGCCGCCCAGGCTGCGCACGAGCTACCTCGGGCTTGTTCTGCTGGCCGCCGCCGCCACTTTGGCAACCGTGGTCTTCGAGGCCGCATGGTACGCCCTGGTGAACGATATCGATCCCGTCCGGATCCTCGCCGCCAACCTCGACTCCGACCTGGTGCCGCGACCCGCCCACAAAGTCCTCCTCGTGTCGGTCGCAGTGATCGCCCTGGTCGCTGGCCGCCGCCTGGCCGCCGCAACAGCGAGGCTCTGGACGAAACGCTATATCCAGCCGACGATATCGACGCCCTGACGCGAGGCGGCTCTTGCCGGCGATACGGCGCGAACGAACCAGGAGACGGCAATGCCGCATCTCAGCATCCGCATCGACTTCGACGGTCGCGGCAGCCCGGCGGGTCGGCTGGGACCCGGCAAGGTGCTGCTGCTCGAGCGCATCGCCCGCGAAGGCTCGATCGCCGCCGCCGGCCGCTCGATGGACATGTCGTACAAGCGCGCCTGGCAGCTGGTGGCGGAGATCAACGCGGGCTTCGCCGACCCGTTGGTGGCGGCGCAGACCGGCGGAAAGGCCGGCGGCGGCGCCGCACTCACGCCGCGCGGCAAGGAACTGATCCACCACTATCGCGCCATCGAACGCAAGGCGTTGTCGGCCACCGCCGCGCACCTCAAGGCGCTGCAGGCGATTTCCGGCCGTCGTCGAAAAGACTAGGCACCCCCCCAAGCCGTTACCGACGAGGACCCCATGTCACCGCTGTTTCTGCCGTTCACGCCGCGCTTCATCACCCTCACCCTGTCTGCGCTGACGACGGTTGCCCTGGGTCTGGCATGGGTCGACGATTCCGACTCGTTATTGCTGGGCGCCTGCTTCTGTGCGGCGGCGCTTTTGACCGCCATCGGCTTCCACGACCTCTTCCAGACCCGCCATGCGATTTTGCGCAACTATCCGATCGCCGCCCACCTGCGCTTCCTTTTCGAGGCGATCCGGCCGGAGATGCGGCAGTACTTCTTCGAGGGCGACAAGGATGGCATGCCGTTCAGCCGCGACCGGCGCGCCGTCGTCTATCAGCGCGCCAAGATGGCGCTCGATGTCCGTCCGTTCGGCACCACCTACGACGTCTACGGCGACGGCTACGAATGGATGAGCCATTCGATTGCGCCACGACCGGTCGGCAAGGAACCGTTCCGGATCATGATCGGCGATGCCGACTGCACCAAGCCCTACTCAGCCTCGGTGTTCAACATCTCGGCCATGAGCTTCGGCGCGCTCAGTGCCAACGCCATCCGCGCCCTGAACAGCGGCGCCAAGCGCGGCGGCTTCGCGCACGACACCGGCGAGGGCGGCTATAGCCCCTATCACCGCGAGGGCGGCGGCGACATCATCTGGGAGATCGGCTCGGGCTATTTCGGCGCCCGCAATCCCGACGGCACCTTCTCGCCCGAGAAGTTCGCCGCCGGCGCCGCCAACGAGCAGGTCAAGATGGTCGAGCTGAAGCTCAGCCAGGGCGCCAAGCCTGGACACGGCGGCGTGCTGCCTGCGCCCAAGGTGAGCCACGAAATCTCGCTGACCCGCGGCGTGCCGATGGGCGAGGATTGCGTCTCGCCGTCCAGCCATTCTTCTTTCTCGACTCCGGTCGAGATGATGCGGTTCATCGGCGAAATGCGCCGGCTGTCCGGCGGCAAGCCGGCCGGTTTCAAGCTCTGCATCGGCCACGAGTGGGAATTCCTGGCCATCTGCAAGGCGATGCTGGAGACGGGTATCTATCCCGACTTCATCGTCGTCGACGGCAAGGAGGGCGGCACCGGCGCGGCGCCGATGGAGTTCGTCGACCATGTCGGAAAACCGATGCGGCAGGGGCTTTATTTCGTACACAACGCCCTGATCGGCATCGGCGCGCGCCACCGCATCAAGCTCGGCGCCGCCGGCAAGATCATAACCGCCTTCGACATCGTGCGTTCCATGGCGCTGGGCGCCGACTGGTGCAACTCGGCGCGCGGCTTCATGTTCGCGGTGGGCTGCATCCAGTCGCAGTCCTGCCATACCGACCGCTGCCCGACCGGTGTCGCCACCCAGGACCCGACCCGCCAGCGCGCGCTGGTCGTGCCCGACAAGGCCGAACGGGTCTACAACTTCCACCGCGCCACACTGCACGAGCTGGCTGAACTGACAGCGGCGGCAGGGCTCGACCATCCCAGCGAATTCAAGCCCGAGCACATCTCCCGGCGGATCTCGCCCAGCGAAGTCATCACCTTTGCCGACCTCTACCCGTCTCTGGCCAAAGGCGAGCTGGTCGCGGGTTCCGGCAACCCGCGTTGGCGACGGCCCTGGGACAAGGCCCAGGCCCACTCGTTCCGCGCCGTGGCCTGAGCACGCTCACCAGGGAGCGGCGTCGAAGAGGTCGATGAAGGTCTGGCGCGTGACGACCAGCGGCTCGATGTGTCTCGGCGAGCCGCCGCGGTGGAACCTGATCGTCCAGGCCGAGTAGCCCGACATGAAGAACCTCGCCTCGGTGCCGGCCGACGTATCGCCGTCGTCGGGGCCAAGGCCGATCGCCTGCGGATACCAGCTGCCACCTTCGACGATCCTCCGCGGCCTCGACCAGCCCGCGGGATCGGCCAGGTCGTCGTTGAAGGAAACGAACACGCCGCGTTGGACGATGTCGCCGTCGCCCTTCTCCGTCCAGTTCAGCAGCATGACGAATTGGTCGAGGTCGCGGTTGTAGTGGACCGCCGGCCCCCACCACGCCGCCGGATCGCGATGCCGCCAGCCACGCTCGACGCCGAAGACCGGCGACCCGTCCTGCCGACCCACTTTCGGTTGCCAGCGCCCGTCGCGCCACAGTTGCAGAGACGTCGGCGGGTCGCGCGACGCCACCGGATAGCGCAGGACCGAGACGCCCTGGACGCTCTCGTCGGGCACGTAGGCGGAGTAGTGCAGATAGAACCAATCCGCCGGCCGGTCGGCCACGGCACAGAAGTCGCCGTAGCCGCCGGTCAGGAATCCGTTTCGGTATCCGCAGTCGGCCTCGGCGTAGGGCACCCGCAGCAGGTCGCCGATCAAGTGCCAGCTCCTG
The DNA here is from genome assembly GCA_019745575.1 of Reyranella sp. Classification (GTDB taxonomy): domain Bacteria; phylum Pseudomonadota; class Alphaproteobacteria; order Reyranellales; family Reyranellaceae; genus Reyranella. The sequence goes on from JAIETA010000195.1 coordinate 12,825, forward strand.
CCCTCGTCGTCCGACCGCAGCGCCCCGATGTGCGGCAGGAAAAGAGGCTTGGTACAGGGCACCACCTCCTCCGCATGATACCAGCCGAAGAGGCGGCCATCGGGACACCGCCAGACCGACTGGATCCACTTGCCGACCGATGGCGTCCTATCGTCGAGCAGCCGGACCGCGTCGAGCGGTCCATCCGGCCAAGGACCGCACTGGCCGGTGCGCCGATAGGTATGGCCGATCGGCAGGTAGTGCGACACGAACGCAAGCGGGCGGCCGCCCTGCCGCAGCAGCGGCGAGTTGGCGTCGGTCCGCCGCAGCGGTGGCGCGTGCAGCACAAGCGGCGGCGCCGGCACGATTTCAACAGCGATATCCAACGGCGTCTCCGACCAAGCCGGCCGTCCGTTCCGCGGCGTGGCCGGATCCGGCCAAACCAGTTGCGAACCAGGCGATCTTGGCTCAGCAATAGCGCAGACAAAAGGCCGAGGACCCGCCATGACCGCCCCATTCGATGTCGCGCCGCTCTTGGCGCCGGGAACACCGGCGCCTGCCGTCAAGTGGAACGGCTTCCCCAAGTACAATTTCATCGGCGGCCACAACGATGCCAAGCACGTGCCGGTCGACGCCCTGATCGCCGCGGCGACGGCGGTGCTCCGGCGCGAGGGTGCGACGCTTGCCACCTACGGCCTGAACAGCGGCCCGCTCGGCTACAAGCCGCTGCGCGAATTCCTGGCCGGCAAGCTCAAGGACCATGCCGGCATCGCCTGCCCGGCCGACGAGATCCTGATCACCTCCGGCTCCATGCAGGGCCTCGACCTGGTGAACAGCCTGCTGCTCGCGAGAGGCGACACCGTGCTGATCGAGCAGGAGACCTACGGCGGCGCGCTGACCAAGCTCACGAAGCTCGGCGTCAACGTCATCGGCATCCCGCTCGACGAGGAGGGCCTGCGTCTCGACATCCTCGAACAGACGCTGGCCGACCTGAAGAAGAAGGGTGTGACGCCGAAATACATCTACACCATCCCGACGGTGCAGAACCCGACCGGCGCCATCATGGGCGAGGTGCGCCGCGCCCGGCTGATCGAGCTTGCCGCCGCCTACGGCGTCATGATCTTCGAGGACGAGTGCTACTCGGACCTGATCTGGAGCGGCAAGCGCCCACGCTCGCTCTACGCCATGGCCAACGGCGAGGGCGTGATCTTCATCGGCTCCTTCTCCAAGTCGATCGCCCCGGCGCTGCGCGTCGGCTACATCGTCGCCAAATGGGACATCCTGGCGCGCATCCTTGGCCTCAAGCAGGACGCGGGCTCCGGCGCGCTGGAACAGATGGTGCTGGCCGAGTTCTGCACCCAGCACTTCGCGGCCCACGTGCCCAAGCTCAACAAGGCGCTGCACGGCAAGCTGCAGGTCCTGCGCGAAGCCCTGGCCGAGCAGTTCGGCACGGCTGCCGAGTTCGGCGACCCGCCGGGCGGCATCTACCTCTGGATCAAGCTGCCCGAGGCGGTCGACACCCAGAAGCTGGCGCAGGCGGCGCTGGCCGCCGGCGTGTCGCTCAACCCCGGGCCGGAATGGTCGACCAACAAGGCCTACGCGAAGAACCGCCTGCGGCTCTGCTTCGCCAACCCCGAGCCTGAGACCATCCGGCAGGGCGTGGCCGTCCTGGCCGAGGTCTGCCGCCGCGAGTTCGGCGTCCCGCTGCGCAGCGCCAACGTCGACAAGCGCTGACGGGGCGATGAGCGGCACACGAAATGTGCCGCAAAAAGCCGCCAGCTGTGCCTGAGCGTGTGCCGCTGCGATTGAATCGCGCTGGTTCTTCAATGGCTTGGCCGACTCTGCGGCACAGGCCCGATCTCTTCGCGGCCCATCCCCGAATCGCGGGGCTGTCCCACTCGCCAACAAGCAAAACGCCCGCCGGATCTCTCCGTCGGGCGTTCGGCCGGACTTTCCCAAGGTAACGAAAAACATAGCCGGAATCGGCGGATTCTGCAACTTTTTGTCGGACCTTTTTCCGGCCGTCAGGCCGGCGCCACGATCACCATCCAGGACACGCCGAACCTGTCGGCGACCATGCCGAACCTGGGCGAGAAGAAGGTCTTGCCCAGCGGCATCTGCACCTGCCCGCCCTCGCCCAGCGCGGCGAACGTCCGGTCGGCCTCGGCCGCGTCCGGCACGGTGATCGTCAGCGCAAACCCCTGAAAGACCGGCTGTCCGAGGCAGCGGCCGTCCGAGCCCATCAGCTCCGTGTCGCCGATCTTGAAGCTCATGTGCATGACCTTGTTCTCGGAGCCGGGCGGCAGGCCCATGGCCTCGCAGCTGGCGTCGGGATTCTCGCTGAAGCGCATCAAGGCCTCGACCTTGGCGCCGAGCACCTTCTTGTAGAAATCGACCGCCTCCTCGGCACGGCCGTCGAAGAAGAGATACGGCTGGATCTGCATGGTGCTCTCCCGGTTGTCTCAATACGAATCGATGAAGTCCACGAACCGCTCGAGGCAGCCCGTCCAGCCGCCGCGATGATCGTCGCGGGCGACGTCGGTCTCGAAGCCGGTGTGCCACAGAGTCAGCCGTGTGCGCCCGTCACCGAGATCGACGAAGGTGACCGACACCAGCGTCTCGGGATCGACGAGGCCGGCGGCGTTCTCGGTGACGTAGGTGAAGACCAGCCGCTCGGGCGCCACGACGTCGCGGTAAACGCCGTGCTTCAGGATCACCGACCCGTCCGGTGCCCGCATCCGCCGGCGCCAGATGCCGCCCGGGCGCACGTCCATCTCGCAGGACAGCGTCGTGAAGTCCCGTGGCGCCCACCACGGCGACGCCTGTCGCACGTCCGTCCAGGCCGCGAACACCCGCGCGCGCGGCGCGCGGAGGTCGCGCGTCAGGATGAGTTCCGGCGCGACCGGCTTGGCCATCACGTTCATGGCGTCCGCGCGAATTCGGCATCGACCACAATCTCGATCGGGTCGGCGAACATCGCCGGCAGGCCGAAGTCCTGCGGCTTGATCCAGGCGCGGGCATGGACGCCGAGGCGCGGACTGCCGCCGAACCCCTTGCCGGCACCGACCAGCGCCACGTCGAATGTGACGGGCACGGTCTTGCCCATCAGCGTCAGCTGGCCGTCCACCTTGCCACTGGTCGCGTCGGCCTGGCGGAAGGCAGTGGACACGAACGTCACCTCGGGGAAGCGCGGCGCATCGAGGAACTGATCGCCGGCAAGCTTGCTGGCGAAGCCTTTTACGTTCGACGTGATCGATTCGGTCACCACCTGGGCTGACAGCGTCGACCGTGCGACCGCATCGGGGTTCCAGACCAGCGTGCCGCCCGCGCGGTCGAAGCGGAAGACACTGTAGGAGTAGCCGATGTGCGAGACGCGAACCAGAACCGCCGAATGATCGGGGTCGAGCGCGTAGGTGCCGGCCGTCGCGTGCGCGATGTTGCGCTCACCGCAATAGACGCCGGTCGGCACGCCCGGCGGGCAGGTGCCCTGCGTCCAGGCGCCGGCAACCGGGGTTTGGGACAGGGCAACGCCCAGCAACAAGGCGCGCGCGACCGATGAGGCTGAAACCTTCATGACATGCTCCGAATTCGGAAACCTATTTCTTCTCGGCGACAACCTTCAGGTTGGCGAGGCCGGCCGCGAAGTCGTTCCCGATCATGGCGTCCATGTTCATGAAAATGCCGATCAACTTCGTCATGAAAGCGGCAGGCCCGTACATCGCCCAGGTGACAACCGTGTCGTCGCCTTTGGGTTCCATGGTGAATTCAGCCGTGTTGTGGCCTTCGAACGGCTTGATGAAATCGAGCTTGATCAGGATCTTGCCCGGAGGCGTCGTCTCGGTGATCTCCATCCGGCCCTTGCCGACCTGATTGTTGCCATCCCATTCGTAGATCGCGCCCTTGCCGCTCGAGGCACCGCTGAAAGTCCGCTTCATCGCCGGGTCCTTCTTTTCATAGGGCGACCAGGCATTCCAGGCGCGCAGATCGTTGATCAGGGCGAAGATCTTGTCCGGCGGGGCCTTGATGCTGGCGCTGCGCTGGACGCGGAAGGAATCGGGCTTGCTGGCGGCATAGATCAGGACACCGACGACGAGGACGGCGATGATGGCGGCGCCATAGCCAAGTGTCTTGAGCATCGTTGGGCCTTTCCGGAGAAACTTAACTTATTTGTTAAGTGTTAGAAACTCCGCGACGCCCTGTCAACCGGCGCCGAAACGACCTAAGAAATCCTCATGACAGACATACAGACCGGCCGTCCGGCCACCCTCGCGCCGAACGGCATGGTGACATCGCCCCATTCGCTGGCCTCGGCGGCCGGTGTCGACGTACTGCGGGCCGGCGGTTCGGCGGTCGATGCCGCCGTCGCCACCAGCGCCGCGCTGTCGGTGCTCTATCCGCACATGACGGGCGTGGGCGGCGACGCCTTCTGGCTGGTCTACGATGCCGCCACCCGAGCGGTTCGCTACATCGACGGCGGCGGACGGGCCACCGCCGGCGGCACGATCGAGGCCTTTACCCGGCGCGGCCTCGCCGAAGTGCCCTATCGCGGCGTCCTGCCCGGCACCCTCACCGTCCCCGGCGCGGTTGCCAGCTGGGCCGAGGCGCACGCCGCCCATGGCCGCCTGCCGCTCGCGCGCTGCCTCGAAAGCGCCATCGGCTACGCGCGTCACGGCTTCCCGGTGACGGCGCGCCTCGCCTACTGGCGCGAGCTGGCGCGGGAAGAACTTGCCAGGAGCCCGGAGGCCGCCGCGATCTTTCTCAAGGACGGCGCAGTGCTCACCAATCCCGATCTCGCCCGCACCCTGGAGGCGATCGCCGGCGATGGCTGGTACGGCTTCTATGAAGGCGACGTGGCGCGCGAACTGGTGCGCTGGTCGGCGGCCAATGACGGCTTCTTCACGCCGGACGACCTCCGGGCGCAGCTCGCGCGCTGGGGCGAGCCGCTCAAGGGAACCTACCGCGGCGTGGCGATCTACGAGACGCCGGCGCCGACCCAGGGCTTCGCCGTGCTGGAGATGCTGAACCTGCTCGAGCCGCTGGAGATGCACAAGAAGCCGTTCCTCGGCCCTGACTATGTGCACTTCATGGTGCAGGCCAAGCAGCTCGCCTATCACGACCGCGACCGACATCTCGCCGACCCGCGCTTCGCCCATGTGCCGATGGAACGACTGATCTCCAAGAAGTACGCCGACCAGCGGCGCGCGCTGATGGATCCGGCGCGGGCCGTCCCGTGGGACCGCATCCCCTCCTACGGCAGCCTGGCCGGCGACACGGTCTACATCGCCTCGGTCGATGCCCAGGGCAACGCCGTGTCGCTGATCCATTCCCTCTACGGCGGTTTTGGCGCGGCAGTGGTGGCGGGCCGTACTGGCGTTGTCTTGCAGAATCGCTCGGCCTACTTCTCGCTCGATCCGAAGAGCCCCAACCGGGTCGAGCCGGGCAAGACGCCGCTGCACACGCTGATCGCGTCGATGGCGTTCCGTGACGACAAGCTGTGGGCCGTGCTGGGCTGCATGGGCGCCGACGGCCAGCCGCAGATCCATCTGCAAACCTACCTCGCGCTGATCGACCACGGCCGCGACATCCAGGAGGCCCTGGAGACACCGCGGTTCCTCTCCGGCCGTTTCGCCATCGGCGAGCCGCGCGACACGCTGCACATCGAAGGCCGCTTCCCGTCCGCCACCATCGCCGAGCTGGAACGGCGCGGCCACCTGGTCAACCGCTGGGGCGACTGGAACGAACTCGCGGGCCACGCTCACGGCATCACGATCGATCCCAAGAGCGGCCTGCGCGCGGGCGGCTCGGATCCGCGCAGCGACGGCGCCGCGATCGGATACTAGGCGAGCGCGAAGCCCTCGTAGCCGTTCTTCACCACGGTCTCGCAGGCGGCGATGTAGGCCGGGAAGCCGCCGATATAGGGCATGAACACGCGCGGCTTGCCGGGAATGTTGGCGCCGACGTACCAGGAGCTGCAGGTCGAGCGCAGGGTGATGTTGGCAGCGTCGCCGACCTGGCCGACCCAGGCTTCCTGGGCCTTCTCGACCGGCTCGATCACGTTCACGCCCCTGGCGCGCATCGTCTCCAGGCAGTCGGCGATGAAATCGACATGCTGCTCGATCGAGGGAAGCATGTTGGTCAGCACCGACGGACTGCCCGGCCCGGTGATGGTGAAGAGGTTGGGGAAACCCACGACCGTGAGGCCGAGATAGGACTTCGGGCCCTCGCGCCACTTGTCGCGGAGCGCCACGCCACCGCGACCGCGAATGTCGACCTTCAACAGCGCGCCGGTCATGGCGTCGAAACCGGTGGCGAGCACCAGGCAGTCGAACGCGTAGTCCTGGCCGCGGGCACGCAGCCCCGACGCGGTGATGCGCTCGATCGGCGCGTCGCTGATGTCGACCAGGGTGACGTTCGGCCGGTTAAAGGTCTCCCAGTAGCCGGTGTCGACGCAGAGCCGCTTGCAGCCGATGATGTTCTTGGGCGTGAGCAGCTCGGCGGTCCTGGGATCCTTCACGACCTCGAAGATCTTGGATCGCACAAAGTCGGCGGCAGTCTTGTTCGAGTCGTCGTTCAGAAGCAGGTCGGAGAACGACGCCATGAAGCCCAGCCCGCCATAGCTCCACCGCTTCTCGAACTCGCGCCGCCGCTCCGCTTCGGGCGTGGCGATCGCCGAGGCCGGATTGATCGTGAAGTCGATGCCGGCCGGCTTGCTCCGGGCGCGCCGGCGCATCTCGGGATAGTTTGCTTTCACCTGCCGCACATATGCCGGGTCGAGCGGCCTGTTGTGGGCCGGCACCGTGTAGTTCGCGGTGCGCTGGAAGACCGTGAGGTGGCTGGCCTGCTGCGCCATGATCGGGATCGACTGGATGGCCGACGATCCGGTGCCGATCACGCCCACGGTCTTGCCGGTGAAGTCGACCCCTTCATGCGGCCAGTTGCCGGTGTGGTAGGTCGGGCCCTTGAAGTCCTCCAGACCGGGTATCTTGGGCGTATTGGGCGAGGACAGGCAGCCCATGGCGGTGATGACGAAACGCGCCGCGACCCGATCGCCTTTATCCGTCTCGACCCGCCAGGCGTTCGCTGTCTCGTCGAACACGGCGGCGGTGATCCGTGTTTCGAAGCGGATGTCGCGCCGGAGGTCGAAGCGGTCGGCGACGTGGTTGGCGTAGCGCAGGATCTCGGGCTGGGTGGCGTAGCGCTCCGTCCATTCCCATTCCTGCTCCAGCTCGCGCGAGAACTGGTAGGAGTACTGCACGCTCTCGACGTCGCAGCGGGCGCCCGGATAGCGGTTCCAGTACCACGTGCCGCCGACCCCCTCGCCGGCCTCGAACACGCGCGCCGTAAACCCCTTCTGGCGCAGACGGTGCAGCATATACATGCCGGCAAACCCCGCGCCGATGATCACCGCATCGAAATCGGTCGACATAAGCCCTCCAGCAACCGCGAGACTCCGTGGCAAACTTAGTGCGACAGAGGGCGTTACGGCGCAAGCCTTGCCGTGCCGCCTGTCATCGCGGAGAAGAACGAGAATGACGCCTTCCGACTACCCCGCGAGCTGGTATGCCGCCACGCGAGACGCGGGCGCCGGCCCGGACACCGGCTATGCGCCGCTCGCCGCCCGGGCCGAGGCCGATGTCGCCGTGGTGGGCGGCGGTTTTGCCGGGCTGCACACCGCGCGGCTGCTCGCCCGCCAGGGCAGGCGCGTGGTGCTGGTCGAGCGACGCCGGGTCGGCTGGGGCGCCTCGGGCCGCAACGGCGGTTTCGTCGGACCGGGTTTCGCCGAGCGGTCGGGAGCGCTGATCGACCGGCTGGGCCCCGATCACGCCCGCCGCCTCTATGCCCAGTCGCTGCGCGGCGTCGCCCTTGTGCGCGCCGCCATCGACGAGCTGGGCCGGCCCGACATCTTCATGGGTGCCGGCAAGCTCAGCGTCTCGCGCACCGACCAGGGTGCGGACTTCGCCGACCGCACCCGACGACTGGCGGAGCAGCTCGGCGCAGGCTTCGAACCGTGGGACAGGGCGCGCGTGCGCGCCCTGCTCGCCACCCCGCGCTACCATCAGGCCATCCACGATCCGCTGTCGTTCCACATCCATCCGCTGAATCTCGCGCTGGCCCTGGCCGCCGACATCGAACGGCTGGGCGGCGCCATTCATGAAGGCACGGAAGCCGTCGACCTGGCGCCGGCCAGCGGCGGCTGGCGGCTCGGCACGCCGGGCGGCGAGATCGCGGCCCGCCACGTCGTGCTGGCGGGCAACGCCGACCTCGGACCGGTCCATCGCCGGGCGGCGCGCGCGGTCCTGCCCGTGGCGACCTACGTTGCGGTCACCGGAAAGATCGGGCCGCAGCTCGCCGAGGCGATCCGCTGGCCCGGCGCGATCTCCGACACCCGCCGCGCCGGCGACTACTACCGAGTCGTCGACGGCGACCGGCTGCTGTGGGGCGGCCGCATCACGACCGACACGCGCGAACCGGCGCGCCTGCGCGAGATCATGCGCGGCGACATTCTTGCCGTGTACCCACAGCTCGGCGAGCTCAGGATCGACTATGCCTGGCCGGGCATCATGGGCTACGCACCGCACAAGATGCCCCAGGTCGGCGAGATCGAGCCCGGTCTCTGGCTGTGCTCGGCGTTCGGCGGTCACGGCGTTGCCCAGACGGCCGCGGGCGCCGACGCGGTGGCGGCGGGCATCCTGGGCGACGACTCGCGATGGAGACTCTTCGCGCCCTTCGGGACAGACTGGGCCGGCGGGCCGTTCGGGCGCGCCGCCACCCAATTCGTCTACTGGAGCCTGCAGGCGCGCGACTGGTGGGACGAGACGCGGCAGGCGAAGAACGCGGAGACGTTGCGGACATGACGATCGACAGGATGGGTGACTCGCCACGGCGTCGCGAGGACGCCCGCTTCGTGCGTGGCAAGGGCGCCTACCTGGACGATCTGCGGTTCGACGGCCTCGCGCACGCCGCCGTGCTGCGCTCGCCGCACGCCCATGCGTCAATCGGGTCGATCGACGTTTCCGCGGCGGCAGCGTCGCCCGGCGTCCTTGCCGTGCTGACGGCGGCCGACGCAGAAGCCGACGGCCTGCAGCCGTTGCGACCCTATATCGAGGCCAACGTGCAGACCGGCGAGCGGTTCGCCTTCGCGCCGCAACCCCTGCTCGCGACAGGCAAGGTCCGCTTCGCCGGCGAGCCGGTGGCACTGATCGTGGCGGAGACCCACGCCCAGGCGCTCGATGCCGCCGAACTGGTGGCGATCGACTACGCCGCACTTCCCGCCGTGACAACGGCCGAGGCGGCTCGCGCGCCCAGCGCGCCGATTCTTTCCGAGGAAGTACCGGGCAATGTCTGCCTCGACTGGCGGACCGGCGATGCCACCGGCGCCGACGAGGCGTTTGGCCGGGCCTCGCATATCGTCACGTTGCATCTCGACAACCATCGCATCGTCATGAACCCGATGGAGCCACGCGGCGGCGTCGGGCTGTTCGATGCCGGCCGCGGCCGCTACACGCTCCACGTTTCCAGCCAGAACATCCACAACAACCGCAACCACGTCGCCCGCGCGCTCGGTGTCGAGGCGAAGGATGTGCGCTTCGTGGCGCCCGATGTCGGCGGCGGCTTCGGCGCCAAGAACTTCGCCTACGCCGAACATGCACTGATCCTGTGGGCGGCCCGGCGGACCGGGCGGCCGGTGAAGTGGATCGCCAGCCGCAGCGAGGTGTTCCTGTCGGACCATGCCGCGCGCGACATGTCGGCCGAAGCGGCCCTGGCCCTCGACGCTGAGGGGAAGTTCCTGGCCCTGAAAGTGTCGAGCGTCGCAAACCTCGGGGCCTACATGGCGGGCGCCGGCGGCGGTGTACAAACCTACCAGTACATCCACCTGCAGGGCACGGTCTATCGTCTGCCGGCGATCTCACTGCATGTCATGGCGGTGCTGACCAACACCGCGCCGATCGGCGTGACGCGCGGGCCGGGTTTCGCCGAGGCGGTGAACATCGTGGAGCGGCTGATCGATGCGGCGGCCCGCGAGGCCGGATTCGACCGGGCCCAGCTGCGCCGCCTCAATATGGTGCCGCCGGAGGCGATGCCGATGACCAACGCCTTCGGTTTCCAGGTCGACAGCGGCGCCTTCGCGCAGACGCTCGACCTGGCGCTGGTCCGCGCCGACGCCGCGGGCTTCGCGGCGCGGCGGCGACAGAGCGAAGCCGCAGGCAAGCTGCGCGGCCTGGGCTTTGCCTATCACATCAAGGGCACGGGCGGGCCGCCGGACGAGAATGTCGACATCCGGTTCGAACCCGATGGCACGGTGTCGCTGATCACCGGCACGCAGCATATCGGCCAGGGCCACGAGACGACTTTCCCGCAGATCCTGGCCCATCGCCTCGGCCTGCCCAACGAGCGCATCCGGCTCCGCCAAGGCGACACCGACCTGATCGCCGCCGGCGGCGGCCACGGCAGTTCGCGCGCCACCTACATGGGCGGCACGGCGATATGGCGCGCCGCCGACGAGATCGTCGCCAAGGGCACGGCGCTCGCGGCCGAGGCGCTGGAAGCGGCCGAGGTCGACATCCGCTTCGAAGACGGCCGCTTCACCGTCTCCGGCACCGACCGCGGCATCGGCCTGCCCGAGGTCGCCGCACTGGGCAGCGAAAAGGGAAGACCGCTCGACACATTTCACGCCTGGACGCGCCAGCACATGACCTTTCCCAACGGCGCCCACGTCGCGGAAGTCGAGATCGACCGCGACACCGGTCGCGCCGGCCTCGCGCGCTACACGGCCGTCGACGACTACGGCGTGCTGGTCAATCCCATGATCGCGTCCGGCCAGGCACATGGTGCGATGGCGCAGGGTGCAGGCCAGGCGCTGCTCGAGCACGCGACCTACGATCCGCGCTCCGGCCAGATGGTTGCGGGCTCGTTCATGGATTATGCGCTGCCGCGCGCCGACGATCTGCCGCCGTTCAACCTTGGCTTCAATCCGACGCCGTGCACGACCAATCCGTTGGGCGTCAAAGGCTGCGGCGAGGCGGGGGCGATCGCGGCCTTTCCCGCCATCGCCAACGCCATCCTCGACGCGCTGGCGCCGCTCGGTGTCCGGAACTTCGAGGGACCGGCCAGCCCGGCACGCCTCTGGCAGGCCATGCAGGCCGCGCGATGAGGCGCCAGGCACCGGCGGCGGCGCGCAACCGCCAACCCATCCTCGACGTCCTGCGGCCCCGGCTGCCGGCGCGCGGCCTGGTGCTTGAAGTCGCCAGCGGCACCGGCGAGCACATCGTGTATTTCGCCGAGGCGCTGCCGCACCTCGTCTTCCAGCCGAGCGACCCCAGCGCCGAGGCCCGCGCCAGCATCGACGACTGGGCGCGGACGCTGGAGCTCGGCAACGTCCATGCCGCCCTGGCGCTCGACGCCGTCTCGGACGACTGGCCGATCGGGCAGGCCGACGCCGTGCTCTGCTGCAACATGATCCATATCGCGCCCTGGACGGCGGCCGTCGGGCTGATCACCGGCGCCGGCCGCCTGCTGCCGGCCGGCGGCATGCTCTATCTCTACGGTCCCTATCGCCGGGATGGCCGGCACACCGCCCCCAGCAACGAGGCGTTCGACCGCGACCTGCGGGCGCGCGACCCGGACTGGGGAGTGCGCGACCTCGAGGCCGTGGCGGCGCTCGCGGCATCGAAGGGCTTCGGTCCGCCCGAGATCGTCGACATGCCGGCCAACAACCTGTCGCTCGTCTTCAAACGGACGTGACCGGCTGCCACGGTGGCAATCCGGCATGGGATGCGGTAACGCTTGGCCCGTCGGATTGGATCGATCCTGTGCCTCGATCGGAACCCGGGGGAGCGTCGTCGCAACCATGTTGAATCGCAGCCTCAGGGCCTGGATCGCGCTGCCCGTGCTGGCGGCAGCGTTGTCCGCCTGCAAGCCGGAAAACAAGTTCATGCCGCCGCCGCCACCCGAGATCAGCGTGGCGCCGCCCCTGCAGCAGCAGGTGACCCCCTACGAGGAGCTGACCGGCAACACCGTGTCCTTCGCCACGGTCGACCTGGTGGCGCGCGTCGAGGGCTTTCTGACCGACATCAAGTACGTCGATGGTGCCTTCGTGAAGAAGGGCGACACGTTGTTCATCATCGAACAGACGATGTACAAGGCGAAGGTCAAGGAGGCCGAGGCCCAGCTCGCCGCCGCCAAGGCGGCGCTGGTGCAGGCCGAGGCGGAGTTCACCCGCCAGGAGACCTTGCTCAAGCAGAACGTGGCAGCGCAGGCCACCTTCGACGTGGCCAAGGCCAAGCGGGACTCGGCGCGGGCCAATGTCGAGAACCAGGAAGGCAACCTGACGGTCGCCCAGACCAACCTCGGCTACACCACCGTGCTGGCGCCGTTCGACGGCATCGTCACCAAGCATCTGATCACGGTGGGCGAACTGGTCGGCAACGGCGTCGCCACCAAGCTGGCCACGATCGTGCAGCTCGACCCGATCTACGTCACCTTCAACATGAGCGAGCAGGACATCCTGCAGATTCGCGAGAACGTCGCGAACCGCCGGCTCTCGGTCGACGACATCAGCAAGATCCCGCTCAGCATCGGCCTGATGAACGAGGATGGCTACCCGCACCAGGGCCACCTCAACTACGTCGCGCCCGAGATCGACGCCTCGACCGGAACGATCCTGGTGCGCGGCCTGTTCGCCAACCCCAACCGCAACCTGCTGCCCGGCTTCTTCGTCCGCGTCCAGGTCCCGATGGGACTCGGCGCCAAGGCCTCCCTGCTCGTGCCCAACCGCGTGATCGCCGAGGACCAGGCCGGCAAGTACCTGCTGGTCCTCAACAAGGACAACGTCGTCGAGCAGCGCCGGGTGACCACCGGGCAACTGGTCGTGGGCGGTCTGCGGGTGGTCACGACGGGCCTGAATGCCGACGACCGCGTCGTGCTGTCGACAAGCGGTCGGGCGATCCCGGGTCACAAGGTGGTGCCCAAGGCCACCACCATCGCCGCCGCGCCCGCCAGCGTCTCGGTCAAGTGACCGGGCCCGCCTAGATGATCTCCAAGTTCTTCATCAACCGGCCGGTCCTGGCCAATGTGCTGGCCATCGTCATCGTCCTGATCGGCGGTGTCGCGCTCGCCACCCTGCCGGTCTCGCAGTACCCCAACATCGTGCCGCCGACGGTGCAGGTCACGACGAACTACCCCGGCGCCAGCGCGCGGACCGTGATCGACGACGTTGCCCTGCCGATCGAGCTGCAGGTCAACGGCGTCGAAAAGATGATCTACATGCAGTCGTACAGCACGGATGCCGGCACCTATACGCTGACCGTGACGTTCGAGATCGGCACCGACCTGAACTTCGCCCAGGTGCTGGTGCAGAACCGCGTCAGTGCCGCGCTGGCCGCACTGCCGGTCGAGGTGCAGGCGCAGGGCGTGATCGTCGAGAAGAAATCGACGTCGATCCTGCAAATCGTGTCGCTGACTTCGCCGGACGACCGCTACAACAGCCTCTATCTCAGCAACTACGCCACCATCAACCTGGTCAACGAGCTGTCGCGCGTGCCCGGCGTCGGCAACGTCAACGTGCTGGGCGTCGGCCAGTACTCGATGCGGGTCTGGCTCGATCCCGAGAAGCTCTACACCTACGGCCTCACGCCGTCCGACGTCACCCGCGTCATCCAGCAGCAGAGCCAGTCGGTGGCGGCCGGCCAGGTCGGCATGCCGCCGGCGCCCAAGGGGCTGGATTTCCAGTACACGGTCGACATCGAGGGGCGGCTGAGCACGCCCGAGCAGTTCGGCAACATCATCGTCAAGGCCGACCAGGGCAACGGCGGCCGTATCCTGCGCGTCAAGGACATCGGCCGAGTCGAACTGGGCGCCCAGACCTACGCCCAGACCTCGCAGTTCAACGGCAAGCCCAACTCCGGCATCGCCATCTACCAGCTGCCCGACGCCAACGCCCTCGAAGTCGCCGATGCGATCAAGGCCAAGATGGCGCAGCTCTCCAAGAACTTCCCGCCAGGCCTTGCCTACTCGGTGCCGTTCGACACGACCCGCTTCGTCAAGGCGTCGATCAACGAGGTCTACATGACGTTGATCGAGGCCGGCATCCTGGTGCTGATCGTGATCGTGATCTTCCTGCAGGACTGGCGCGCCATGCTGGTGCCGGCGACCACGATCCCGGTGACGATCATCGGCGCCTTCGCCGCCATGGCGGCGCTCGGCTTCACCGTCAACACGACGACGATGTTCGGCATCGTGCTGGCCATCGGCATCGTGGTCGACGACGCCATCGTGATCGTCGAGGGCGTCGCGCGCCACATCGAGCGCGGCATGTCGAGCCACGACGCGGCGATCAAGGCGATGGACGAGCTGTTCGGCCCGGTCATCGGCATCACCCTGGTGCTGATGTCGGTGTTCATCCCGGCCGCCTTCGTGCCCGGCCTGACCGGCCAGATGTTCGCCCAGTTCGCCCTGGTCATCGCCGCCACCGCGCTGATCAGCGCCATCAACGCCGCCACGCTGAAACCGACCCAGTGCGCCCTGTGGCTCAGGCCCACGGTGCCGCCGGAGAAGCGCAACATCTTCTTCCGCAGCTTCAACAAGGTCTACGACAAGCTCGAGCACGCCTATGCCCGGCTGGTCGGCGCCATGGTCCGGCGCAGCGGCCCGATGGTGCTTGTCGCCCTGGTGCTGGCCGGCATCGGCGGCTGGGGCGTGGCGCGGCTGCCCACCGCCTTCATTCCCAACGAGGACCAGGGCTACCTGATGATCGGCCTGCAACTGCCGGACGGCGCCTCGCTGGAGCGCACCGGCATCGCGCTCGACCAGGCGACCAAGATCGCCATGGCCATGCCGGGCGTCGACAACGTGGTGTCGCTGGGCGGCATGTCGGTGCTCGACAGCAACTCGGCGCTGGCCAATTCCGCGGTCGCCTACGTCATCCTGAAGGACTGGGGCGTGCGCGAGAAAGCTGCGGGCCAGGACCTGCGCTCGATCGTGCTCGGCCTCATGAAGGAGCTCGAGGCTCTGCCGGATGGCCGGGCGTTCGTCGTCGTGCCGCCCGCCATCCAGGGCATCGGCAACGCCGGCGGCTTCCAGATGCAGATCGAGCAGCGCGACGGCAGCTTCGACTACGCCAAGCTGCAGGCCGTGACGGACACCATGCTCGAGCAGGCCGGCACCCAGTCGGCCCTGACCAATCTCATCACCTCTTACCGCGCCGGTGCGCCGCATGTTCGCGTCGAGATCGATCGGGTGAAGGCCGAGTCGTTGAAGGTCCCGGTCGGCGAGGTCTTCACGACTCTCTCCTCCTACCTCGGCTCCTCGTACGTCAACCGGTTCAACAAGTTCGGCCTCAGCCTGATGGTCTTCCTCCAGGCCGAGTCGCAGTACCGCACCCGGCCCGAGGACATCCTGCGGCTGCAAGTCAAGAATCTCGACGGGCAGATGGTGCCGATTGGCGCCATCGCCGAATTGCGCGACGCCCTGGGGCCGCCGCTGATCAGCCTCTACAACCTCTACCCGTCGGCCGCGATCGTGGGCTCGCCGGCGGCCGGCTTCAGCTCCGGCGAGGGCATCGAGCTGATGAACCAGATCGCCGCCGCGATCCTGCCCCCCGGCACCGGCTACGAATGGACCGGCATGGCCTACCAGGAGAACATCGTCGGCAATCAGCTGATGTATGTCTTCGCCCTGTCGATCCTGCTGGTCTATCTCTGCCTGGCCGGCCAGTACGAGAGCTGGGTCGCCCCGCTGGCGGTGATCCTGGCCGTGCCGCTGGCCTTGAGCGGCCCGGCCATCGCTCTCTCCGCCGTCGGCCTCGCCAACAACATGTACACCCAGATCGGCCTGATGCTGCTGATTGCGCTCGGCGCCAAGAACGCCATCCTGATCGTCGAGGTGGCGCGCGAGAGCCGCCTGGTCGAAGGCAAGGACATCGCCGAGGCCGCGGTCGAGGCGGCACGCACACGTTTCCGCCCCATCCTGATGACGTCCTTCGCCTTCATCCTGGGCGTCGTGCCGCTGGTCACCGCGACCGGCGCCGGCGCGAACGCCCGGGTCTCGCTCGGTCTCTGCGTGATGAGCGGCATGATCGCCTCGACCTGCCTTGCCGTGCTGTTCGTGCCATCGTTCTTCACGGTGCTGCAGCGCTTCGAGGAACGGGGGAAGAAGAAGGCGCCCAAGACGCCTCCTGCCGAGGTTGCTGCCGCGTCGAACTGATCAGGAGGCGAACTTGTATCTGCGTGTCGTGCTGGCCTTTGCAGCGCTGTCGGTCGGCTGTCTCGGCCTCGGCGCCTGCTCGATTCCGGAGCGCGGTGCGGCGGTGCCGGCGACTGAAACCGCGCGCGCCCTGCCGCTCGGCATTCCCAACGCGCGGTTTTTCGCCGACGGGGACTCGAAGGCTATCATCGACGAAGGTGCCCGCGCCTTCGAGCGCGAGCAGGCGGCGCTGCGCGCCGAGGGCAAATCGACCACGCGTCTGCCGCCTGTCTACTATCTTGCGGTCTCCGGCGGCGGCGACAACGGCGCCTTCGGTGCTGGACTGATGAACGGCTGGACGACGCTCGGCACGCGACCGGAGTTCAAGATGGTGACCGGCGTCAGCACGGGCGCCCTGATCGCGCCCTTCGCGTTCCTCGGACCGGACTACGACAACGCCTTGCGCGACGTCTATACGACCATGACCGCCGACAAGGTCTTCCGCGTGCGCGGCCTGCCCGCGGCCCTGTTCGACGACGCCATGGCCGACACCGGGCCGCTGGCCGAGGTGATCGCCGGCTACGCCGACCAGAAGATGCTCGATGCAATTGCCCGCGAATACCGGAAGGGCCGCCTGCTGCTGATCGGCACCACCCACCTCGACGCACAACGGCCGGTCATCTGGAACATCGGCGCCATCGCCGCCAGTGGCCATCCCGGCGGCCTCGATCTCTTCCGCAAGATCCTGCGCGCCTCGGCGGCGATCCCCGGCCTCTTCCAGCCGGTCCTGTTCGACGTCGAGATCGATGGCAGGAAATACCAGGAGATGCACGTCGACGGCGGCGCCATCGCCCAGCTCTTCCTCTACCCGCCATCGATCAACATCGCCAACAGCGGCGTCCGCCGCGCCCGGCACGCCTACATCATCCGCAACGCGCGGCTCGACCCGGACTATGCGGCGAGCGAGCGACGGACCATCTCGATCGCCGGCCGCGCCATCAACACCATGCTGGCGGCCAGCGGCCAGAACGACGTGCTGCGCACCTACTTTGTCACCCAGCGTGATGGCGTCGACTACAACCTGGCCTATATCGGCGCGGATTTCCAAGCGCCCAAGCCCGGTGAATTCGACCAGGCCTACATGCGGGCGCTCTACGCCTACGGCTTCCAGGAAGGCAGGGACGGCCGTGCCTGGCACAAGTTGCCGCCGGGACTTGAACGCGCTGCCGCCGCGACGCGATAGCAAGGCCGCGGCCCCTTGGCACTCGCCGGACCTCAGGGAGGTGGCCGATATATGTGCTTGCCGGACGGTCAGCGAGCCGGAGACAGGATCGAGCGGGGTGAGCTATTCTCGAGGGCGGACAGCTGCTGATCGGACTCGGACAATGACGCAATGAACCTCGACCACCTTCTGGACCGGAACGTCGAGTGGGCGCAAAGCAAGACGCGCGACGATCCCACGTTCTTCGTCCGCATGGCCGAACAGCAATCGCCCAAGTATCTGTGGATCGGCTGTTCCGACAGTCGCGTCACGGCGAACGACGTGCTCGGCCTCGACCCCGGCGAGATCTTCGTCCACCGCAACGTCGCCAACGTGGCCCACACCAGCGACATGAATCTCCTCGCCGTGCTGGAGTACGCCATCGACGTCCTGCGCGTGCAGCACGTCATCGTCTGCGGCCACTATGGCTGCGGCGGCATCGAGCGCGCGCTCGGCGACGACCGCTCGGCGCTCGTCGACTACTGGCTGCAGCCGATCTTCATGCTCTACCGCCGGCACCGCGCCATGTTCGACGCCCTGCCCGACCGGCGCGCACAGGTCGACCGGATGTGCGAACTCAACATCGAGATGCAGGTCCGGCGCGTCGCCGCCATGCCCGTCGTCGAGAACGCCTGGTCGAACGGCGTGCCGCTGCATCTGCATGGCTGGATCTACGGCATGCACGACGGCCTGCTGCGCGACCTCGGGCCGACGCTGTCATCGCTGGCCGAACGCGACGCGCTGGTCGGCATCGACCAGCGCGTTCTGGAACCGGTGGAACCGAAAAGCACCCTGCGCCGCCACGCGATCGAGGCGTTCTCCGCGCTCGATCCCGACAACAAGGCCTGACGTCGCCGTCGAGGCGCAGGAATGGCGTCCCCGAGAGGATTCGAACCTCCGACCTCCGGTTTAGGAAGCCTGCCACGATCTATTTCATGCTGCCGCACCGCACAGCGCGAGGCGCGCTAAATCGCCGCGCCACAAGGCTTCTACGCATCATCATGCTGCACGAGACAGCATCACGCATCGCTCTGGAATATGGCTTTCGAGTGCCAGGCAAGTGCCCGCAAAGTTTTCGCGTTAACTTGGACGCGAGGTGCACATGCAAACAGAGATCACGACTTCCGTCGTCAAAAGCCTTCGACCCGATGGGCAGCGCTACACCGTCTGGTGCACAGAAGAGAATCCAGCGGGCTTTGGTATTCGCGTTCGTAAGAGCGGTACGAAGACCTATGTCCTGCTTGCACGCACGTTGAGCGGCGGTCAGTCGCTTGTGACGTTGGGCAGGACAGGAGCGCTATCACTGCCCGACGCTCGGAAGGCCGCCTGGGCAGCCCTGTCAAAAATCCAGAAGGGTGAGAGCCCCAATGCCGAGAAGAAAGCGCTGTCCAGCCAGACCTTCGGTACGCTGGCAACGCTCTATATGGAGGAACTCAGGACCAAGAGGCAGGGGCATCAGGTCGAAGGGTATCTGCGCCGCGAATGGCTCGGAGAGGTGCCTAGTCGGAGGCGCATCACGAAGGACGGTCGAACCTTCTGGCAGACGACCTGGACACCCGGCAAGGACAGGGGTCTGCGGGACAAGCCCGCTCCACTGATCACACGCGAAGATATACTCGCCCGCCTAAACATAGTCCGCGCTACTCGCGGCAAATTTGCCGCTCGCCATGCTTTGAATTCCGTCCGTCAGGCCCTCAACTGGGCGGCCGAGTTCAACATCTGCGGGGTTAAGACCTCGCCTGCCGCATTCCTCCGAGACAAGAGCGTCGGCCTTGCAGGCAAGGACATGCGTAGGCAGCGCGTTCTGAGTGATGACGAGATTAGAGCCGTTTGGCGCGCCGCTAGTGACGCAGGCGTATTCGGAGTCCTTGTTAAAGTCCTTTTGCTTTCAGGCCAGCGCCGCGATGACTGGCGGGAGGCTCGCTATTCCGAGCTAGGGCAGGACGGCGACCAGGAGCTACTGATCGTGCCATCGGCACGCTACAAGACCAACGAGACCCACGAGGTTCCGATTACGCCGCTCATGTCTAAGCTTCTCGGGACGCTCCCTCGCTTCGTCGGCTCAGACTACATCTTCACACTCGCCGGTCGCCGACCGATCACCACCTCTCGGCACAAAGAGCAACTAGACGAGGCTAGCGGCGTCTCGAGTTACACCCTGCACGACCTCCGCCGCACAGCCCGGACGAGGATGGCAGAAATCGGTGTTGATGACGCGGCGGCAGAGCGAGTGCTGGGACACGCACTTTCCGGCGTGCACAAGACCTATAATGTCTCCAAGCATCGGAAGCAGAAGCGGGCAGCGATCGAGACTTGGGAGGCCGAATTGATGCGCCTTCTACAGCCGCCCGCGACCAGTGACAACGTCATCTCGCTGCAGCGCTTCGCAGGACCGGCCAAGACCTCGGCGCAGTCGGCCGCTGCGGACCGCTACCGGATGCCCGGCTAGCGCCGGGTAGCAGGGGTCGGGGCCACCGCGGCCGACCAGCGGGCGTAAGCCAGATCGCGCCGCGCTAACCGGGCCCACAGGGAGCGCTTATCCGATGGGGCGACCAGTCCCTATTTGCCGACTAAAGACGCTTGAGAGTGATTGGCGTAGGTCGGCCAGGTCGGCTCGTACTCTTCGGCCTGATTGCCCCAACAAGACCAGCCTGGGCGATTGCCGCGCGCAAACATTTCAAGGTACGGACCGTTAGAGCAATCCTCGATAATTTTGTATTGCTCGTCCGGTTTGCGAGAGTGCTCACGCTTCCTCGTCGCCATGAAGTTCACTTGCCGGCGGCCTGGGGCGTTCGTCCGAACGTTCTTGCCTCTCACGCCGAAGAGAAGAATTTCCGTGACATTCCGGAAGTAGAAGCCAACGCCGCGTCCGTCAGGCCCGCCGTCCTTCCTAATTTTGTGCCAGATGATGTTTGACTTGTAGCTGAACCCCCACGCGCTCAGCACCTTCAGGCCTTCGGGCAGTAGAGCGTTCGGCACCCAGAGATACAAGTGAGCGGTGTCAGCAAGGCTCTTCTCGACGGGGAGCGCACAAATCTCATCGAGAGTCATTGTTGAGTAGCGCTTTAGACGCTTGTGCTCAGGCGCCATCTTCCCCGTGCGATTTAAGAACTGCCACGGCGGGTCAGCCAGCACGGTGCCAAACTTCTTCTTCTTCGCGAAGCTGAGAAAGTCCTCGGAGGGGGTCATCGGAACCTTCAATCCACGCTATAGGTCCAACTCGTCGGCGGGCTTCTTCTTGGCCTTCTTAACCTGAGCCTTCGCCTCTTCAACAGTCATCGTCTCGTCGTACAGCTTCTCACTAATGCCAAAGGCGAGGATGGGACATCCGCCGCCTCCACCGCCTTCGATACGCGGGAACAACTTGTCCATGTGCGTCGTGGACTGGCCGTAGCTTGAATAGATCCCGAGCTTCTTAAACGTGTTCTCTAGGTGCGAGCTGCGGGTCACAATGATTCCGACTTCGATGACGCGCAACTCAAAAAGCAGGCGAAAGTTATTTAGGTCGCGGTCGTAGAATGGGTCCTTGTTGTTCCACTCGAGCTCAAGGCCGACACCGTTTTTGAAGTTGTCTACCTTGTGCGTTGGGCTCTCCCGAATCGACTCATCTACCTTAATGGAGGTGTGAAACTGGGTTTCCTTCCATCCGCGATTGGCTAGGTAGCCATCGAACTTCTTCGAGATGGTCGAGCGATTGCCGCCACCAGCAACAATTTCTTGGGTACTGAAACGGAACGCCTTTAGGCATCCCATAACGTCGTCCCATTCCTTTGGCTTTGCGGTCTTGAGGACGCCGGCAGCGTTGCGCCATTCCCGCACCTCCCAAGTATCTTGGATATCCTTTGGGATGAGGTAGAGGGTCGCCATCTTCTTCTCTCGCAAGCTTGGCCCGAGGGGGTCGGCCAAGGATAACGAGATTCCGCCATACGAGTCAGAGCCGGGCGCTGAATCCTGGGGGCAGATCACCGCCTGCGCGTCCGTGCGCACATGCAATCGTGCATCGTTGGCAAAACTTGCTCGGTCGGCTCCCTTGGAGCGCTCTCCCACAGCGGTACGGCCTTCACATGAACCGAGATGGCGAACGGTCTGACGAAGCAATCTGGAGAGATTCCCACGGTTTCCACACCCATGTGAACAGATTGGGAACATTCTCCTAGACTCCCGCCGCCCGCAATCCGTATTTTCCCTGCATGGTAAGTGACGAAACCCCGCCAGAGCTGTTCCGCGTGCTTGCACTCGATGGAGGCGGCGCAAAGGGCTTTTACACACTAGGCGTGCTGCATGAGATCGAGGCGATGGCCGGTCCGCTCCATGAGCGGTTCAACCTCGTCTATGGCACCAGCACCGGCGCCATCATCGCGGCCCTGATCTGCCTGGGCTACTCGGTCGCGGACATCCGAAAGCTCTATCAAGAGCACGTCGTAAAGGTCATGGCGCGGCTCCTCCCGAGCTCCAAGAGCGCCGCCCTGGCGGACCTAGCTCGGGACGTGTTCAAAGATGCCGCTTTCACGGATGTGAAAACGGGCATCGGGATCGTCTGCACGAAATGGGGCCAAGAGCGCCCCATGATCTTCAAGGCGAGCAAGACGCAAGCGTTCGGAAGCAAGTCCTCATTCGTGCCCGGCTTCGGGGTGCCGATTGGCGAGGCGGTGCAGGCGTCCTGCTCGGCATATCCCTTCTTCAAAAAGAAGACGGTCGTCACGAGCCTAGGCGAGTCCATCGAACTCGGGGATGGCGGCTTCTGTGCCAATAACCCGGCGCTCTACGCGCTCGCGGACGCGACGGTTTCGATGAAGTTGGCGCACGAGAATGTCCGCCTCGTAAGCATCGGCGTGGGCGAGTACCCCTCGCCCAAGGCCGGGTTGTTCAGTCTCCGCCGCTGGTTCAACTACATGTTCACCGTGCGTCTTCTCCAGAAGACGCTCGAAATCAACACACAGTCGATGGACCAGCTCCGCATCGTCCTCTTCAAGGACATCAAGACCGTCCGCATCAGTCAGGCGTACACGCAGCCAGAAATGGCGACGGACATGTTCGAGCACAACACCAAAAAGCTCGATGAACTGTGGCAGCGCGGCCGGCGCTCCTTCGAGGGCCACGAACCGGCGCTCAAAGAATACCTGCTGTAGGAGTACGCCGTGCCGATCCCCGAATCACAACTCGACACCTGGGCGAAGCAGGGCTCTATTTCGCAATCCGCCGATACCTACGCCACGATCAAGAACGCACTCGAAGCGGCGGGTTCTCCGTACGCCTCGAAGTCCTACGACGTTTTCCTGCAGGGGTCGTACGGCAACGATACAAACGTATTCAAAGACAGCGACGTAGACGTTGTCATCCAGCTCACGTCCACCTACTACTACGATACGAGCCGTCTCGCTGAGGACGAAAAGACTGCTTTCCAAAAGCACTTTGTTCCCGCCAGCTACACGCTCGGTGAGTTCAAAACGGACGTTGCGAAGCACCTTGAAGCCAAGTTCCCGATGCAAGTGCATCCGAGGAAGAAGGCGATCGACGTAGAAGCCAAAGGCAACAGGCGCAGCTCCGATGTGCTCGTGGCTACCGACTTCAGGCGCTACTATAAATTCAACACGCCGAACGAATACCAGCGTGCGGATGGCCTGTGCTTCTTACTACCCGACGGCACGCGCATCGAGAATTTCCCGAGGGTCCACTCCGCGCGGTGCACGGACAAGCACAAGGATACAGCGCAGTGGTTCAAACCTACGGTGCGCATCTTTAAGAATATGCGGAATCGCATGATCGAGGACAAAGTGCTCGCAGAAGGTGTGGCGCCGTCCTACTACCTGGAGGGAATGCTCTACAACGTGCCGAAGGAGAACTTTGGCAAGTCATACCAAGAGAGCTTCATCAAATGCTTCAATTGGATCGCAAACGCCGACAAGACGAAGCTCGTGTGCGCACACGGTCTGGAATGGCTGGTGCGAGACAATAGCCCGACTTCCTGGGCAACCGCAGACTTCGACACGTACATGAAGAGCGCAGCAAAGTATTGGACGGACTGGTGCGGATAGGCAACCAGCTGGCGATAAGTGCCCTAAACAATCGAACTCCGGTTTTCCAAACCTGGGGCTCTGTCGCCCAATTCCTTTCCTGCGGGAATCAAATTGCGGAGCGTCGCTTGCAGCCTTTGAGTGGCCTTTGCATTCCTGAAATTTGCCCCTTTACCCGCTCGGAGCTGGAAGGCAAACAGACTTCCATGATTGTAACTCTGCCGACAGGCACCCAGGACATACCGGATGACGGTAAGTATCATTTGGAGGTGTGCGATGATGGCAAAGCCTTCTCGTTTCGCATCGTACCGGGGCGACCAGATGACAAACCGGATGACCCAAAATTTATCGCGGGTCTCCTGGCCCAAAGCACAGGCAACATGCTGCTGATCACAAATCTATTGGCATCTGAGATACAGAACGTCGTCGATCATCCGCGGGACTTCGGCGTCAACCTACGATGCCGGGTTTGGAGCGCCAAGATGGTGAGCGAAGGCCTGCGCCTTGCGATGCTCACCAAAGATGAGGAAGCGTAGCCGCTCGCACGACCAAGAGACCGCATCTGTCGCTGAGAGGGAATCCATGGGAGCGGACTCACATAGATGCACTGATCTACACAAGCTCTTACAGCACAAGCCGCGCTACCGATTCCCACCTCCATTTGTACAGCTTCCATTGAACGGCTTGTACTTCATCTTCGACAATGGTCAGTCTGTTCACGAGGGTTTTGACCGGATCGCACGTATTGGAAGCCACACTGGGCGTAACAATTTGGTACCCCGACTATGGCAGCACATCACGCCCCATGGCCGGAGCAGCTTTCGGTGGGATATAGGAGCGGCAGTAATCCGAGCCAGAACAAAAGGCTTTGAACTTCCCTCGATGGATGTATGGAACGAGTGCGATTCAATATCGCGGAAGACGGCAATCGAAGACGAGCGAGTAGGCACTCTAGATAGATTTGAGACGCAATTGTCTGCATATATTGCCAATAGGTTCGTCTTCAGCGTCATTGGGACCCGCGATCAGAGCGAGGCGCTCGAACTGGAGAAAGCCTGTATCGCCACGGTCGCGCAGTGCCCCCTGTGTAAGGAGATCACGACTACCGAACTTCAGCCTAAGAAGGGGTTTCTCTGGAACGCGATGCATACTGGCCCTCGAAGCCCACGTCTTAACGATCAACAATTGAGTCTTCTGAGAGCGCGGGCTGGTATCGGCGCACGCTAGTGCGTAAATGGGCTTTCCGGGGGCATCCATGACAAGACGCGCTTACAGTGGGTGCTCCCGTCGAGAGTTGCGGAGCCTGCTCGCACACGGCTAGTCCGCGATACCCTAGTCGCCTAGAATTTTCGTGCGTGCGTATCGGATGGTTTTTGATCCCTGTACCGTTCGCTCGACCGTCTGCCTCGGAGGACTGCAATGCCGTCTAACTGGTGGTGCGCGGACGGCCTGCTGACGGTTGCGGGCGACGCAGAAGGTCTGCAGCTTCTACTCTCAGCACACGCGCTAGACGGTCCACGACGTCTATACCGGCCGCATATTTGGACCTCTCAAGGGCGCTCACGTAGGTACGGTCGATCTCCGCTCGGTGGGCAAGCTCCTCCTGTGACAGTCCCGCAGACCGCCTACATCGTCTCAAGTTGAGTGCCAGCACCTCTCGAATCTCCATGCCTAGAAGAGCACGGCCTTGTCGAGTATTCTGCCACGGAGTATTCTCTACAATCAGTGGCTAGAAGATTCTGTCTCGCCGATTGCCTTTGGGAGTTTCGAGATAAGTGACCACCGGCCGAAAGCGATATTCGCTGCCGTCGCCTTGTAAGCTGCCACGAAAATTCGGCAACTAGGCCGGAGCGGATATTCGCGATTCACTCGATGAAAGCCCAACCAATTGACCTTGGTCTTCTCATCAGCCGCGGCTTCACGCAGGTGGCGACGTGGCACCGTGACTCTGCGAACCGCGTGTCGTTTCTCGGCCATTTCCCCTCTTCCCCAGGCCTCTATCTATTCGTCGAAGGCGAAGTCATCCGGTACGTCGGCTCAGCATCGGATGGCTTGCACAGGCGTATGCGCAACTATCAGCGTCGGCAGAACGCGAGAAACTCACTTCGGCCGGTTCATACCAGCCTGGCCGATGCCCTCGGGGGTGGCGCGTCCATTGCGGTCTTCGTCAAGGTCGTCGCCGACTCCGAGCAGTGTGAATGGAATGGATTACCCGTCGATATCTTGCTTGGAGTCGAAGCTGCCATAATCAAGAAGATCAACCCATTATGGAACCGGCGTGGACGCCCGCCACTACTCTAGGAACGAGGACTCAGCGTCACTCGGGTACTGCAGCGTAGGGTGGTGGCGCGATCACAGTGTCCGTTCATCACGAATCAACGGCGAAGTCGATGTCAGAAAGTGCGAGCGTAGTAACCTCTAGGCTGCGTCCTGGTAGCCCTTCAGTCTCAAGTCCCGGACTTGCCGAGCCGATGACCACCATCAATTCCTCGTCGCTAAAATCTTCAACGCTCCGCTTTTCGATCTGAGCATTGATCCGAGTTTCCGGTCGGCCCCATGCGCGATCGAGGAGGGCGTTGGTAGCGGCAAGTTGCACCGCTGCGGGAACTTCGGGATCGTCGCGAAGTTCGACCAACTTCTGCAAACACGCTCTCGTCTCGGCGCGGGCGAGAGTCCGCAACTCGGCAGGTAAGGCCGGGCGGCCCGCCGGATAGGGCGATGCCGTCCCTGGCAGGAACCGGCCGTGGCCATCGCGTATCACATCTTGCACGACAACCTCCGTGATAGGTCGCTTAAACTTGCACTCATGTGGAGGGGCAATGAAAGGAGTTACTCGCGAGTTCGACAAGATGACTGGGGGCACTCACAAGTGAATGCATAGTTTCCATCGCGCGCGCCTTGCGTCCCGCACGAAAGGCCTCTGCGGGGCTGCGGGACGGGTCGCAAAGCGTGCACCGGCGGACGACGGCCACCCCGCATGCAAGCTTTGCGGGACAACGTCATCGGCCACCAAACACGCCCCCAGCAGCCCCTAAAATAGACGTCAGTCTATCGGGAGCATGAGGGGGCATTGTTTCGTCGCCTGGGTCCCGGGATACCGCGATAGGGACAAGGAGACCGCTCCTGATGTCGGGCGCTCTCGGGCGCTCTACGCGCACTGGCGAACGCTTCGTCGTGCGGTTCCGGTTTTTCTGCGCCCCGCCGGTATTGGGTGGGCTGGGACAGCCGGTATGGGGGTCGTGCGCCCCACCACCCCCGAAGGGGGTGGGGTGGGTGCCCGTACCCTGAGCGTCAGAGTTTTGGGTCCGCCCCGGCTCCGGCCTTAAGGGCGCTAAAACAGGGCGCGCTGGGAATTACGTCTAATTGAATCTCACTTCGTGACCCCCGACCGCAAACGGGAAGCGCTCGAAGAATAGGCAGTCGCCCTCTATCCGATGCTTGAACTTGCTCTTCAGAAGTTCCTTCATCGTCAACTCGCGCCTGTTCGAGATATTTAGCGGCCTCAGGACGTCGTCCCGGAAACTCTTCTTCAAATAACCAGTGGGGGGCGCGCCCTTCTTGATTCCAAACACCACGCCACCGTTAGCCAACATCCAGCGCAGACGCCACACGGCCTGATCGCCATCTCTGCGCTCGTTTGCTTTGTCCTTAGCGTCTTTCTCCTGAGCCTTATCCTCTCTGGACATGAACGCGAAATGTCGCGGCACTTGGTAATGTTGTTCGGCTTCACCATCGTCCGTCATGCATGTCTCGCTGGTCCGCTCGGTCGTGATTCTCAAGATTGGATTCGGAACACCAACGCGAGTTTTTCCCACCGTTAGATAGTAGGTATCTCTATCATGTGTGTCGGCAGTGGCTGTGATCGTGCCGTCACTATCACCGGTGGCCGCGCCTGCGCCGCTTATCGTCTGGAGGCCGTCCTTGCCCCAGCTTGCCTTTACGGAGTGACCAACAACGATCATCGGACACGGGCTGGAGCGCTGACGGAGCAGAGCGATGGCCTTGCTCATCTCCGAATTATCCTTTTCGTCGTCGGTCTTTAGGTTGGTCCGGAAGGTATCCAGTACGCCCAGCGGAAGGATGTCGTAGGGCTGCCCCGTAAGGGAGGACGTTGCTTGCGTAGTGAACGCAACAGTTAGCTCGTTCAGTCGAGCGGAAATCTCTACCGCGCTAAGCTGTAGGGCATCGGTCAAGTGGAACATGCTGCCCAGCTCATCTGGTCTAGCTATATCCCCGAAGAGATTCATCCCGCGCAAGATGTTCTCCACGCGGTCCGCGTTCTCCGAAATCACGAAAACCTTGCGCGGCGGTAGACGCCAAATAATGTCGGATGGCGGTGCGCGAAGGCCGGCCACCATGCACAGCAAGGACGTTAAGAGGGAGGTCTTGCCGACCCCCGGTTCCCCCACCAAAAACGTCAAACCCTGGCCTATAAAGGCCGGGAAGACATACTTGTCTGGCTTCGGCCTAATAACGTCGATCTTGCGCCAAACGTAGGGCTGTGAGGGTTCCTTCTGCTCACGCGCACTCGCCGGGTTAACCCAGCCGAAATCGTTCGCGGCCCAAACCAAGATGGACTTCCAGTGGGCATGCGCTTTGCCCGCAGCATGTTCCCATTTCTTGCGAACTTCATCGGCATTGAACTTGTCTGACCAGCGGCTCCATTGCTCAAACAGGACGAAGCCGTCTTCAACGCTCTGAAGTGCGAGTGCAACCCGATACCAAACGTCGTAGTCATCGGCATCCAGCGCCGCGAGGGCGTCACGCAGGTCCGCACGCTGCCTGCTGGACAACTTTTCCACGGAATGTCCTGTGGGGAGCCCGGCGGGCATCGGCTCGGTCTTCTCAAGTTCCGGGTAGACAGTCATAAGATCAACGATTGGGCCGTCTAAGATTTGATCTCCAGTGAACGTGAAGAACCGGCCATGGGAATAAAACTCCCTGCCATCTTTCTTGCGCGCTTTGAAATCCCGCCCAAGGCCGAGGACGTGGTAGCCGGTCCCACTCGGGCTCTTCTCAACGTAGCCGGGAGCTGTATCGGCTCCTTCTAAGGAGCCGTCGCGGTCGTGGCCCTGCCAGTATTCGCCGAGCGTGTCGTCATACCCTAGGGCGAAGCCGAGGCCCCAGTCGCCGCTCCGGTCGCCAAGAGCGGCCTTTGCCTCCGTAAACGAGACGAGCTGTTCAAGGTCTTCGCGCGTATCAGTGATCTGGCGCCTTTGGCCGTTTACATAGTGCGGCACCTTGCGCGGCTTCTTGCCGTCCTGGTGCTGAATGATTTGGTAGAGGAGCCAGCGCCGCGCTGCCTTCATGCGCTCTAGCGTAGAAGAGTAAGGCTCAGACTTTAGGTTAAACTTGACCATCTCGACCTTCAGCGACTGCTTGAATCTGAAGGCTCCGATCAAAGAAGGAGGGAAGAGGGTTCTCATCGGGAACCGCTGTCCCATTTTCCGCGGTCGCGACTGGCTGCGGTTTTTGGGACAGCCGATGCGCCGTCGATTTGGACACCCCTTCGGCAGCCGCAGTGTCGCGGATCGACTCACCCGCCGCGAGTCGGGCTGCAACACGGTCACGCATGCCCAACTCTGCCAGATACTCCGCCAAACGCGTCTCTTGCGCCTCGCGCTCAGCCGGGTCCATCGCGCGAATGGCGATGACTTTCTTCAAGGTCGGGATATTACGGCCCTCGGCTTTGGCCGCCTTGTAAGTGTCCTTGACGCGAACGCCGATAGCTTGGCGTTCCGCTTCAAGGTCCTCGATGGCCTTGACGATGACGGGAAGGTTGCTGGTCGTCATCATGCCACCCTGCGCTTGGTCGCGCGCGCACGCGGCCCAGCGACGGGCAACTCCGCAATCCACGCCTCAATCTCGCTCGCGACGAAAGCGATGTGATGCCGCCCCAAGCGCCGCGGCATCGGAAATAGATTTTGTCGGGCTAGACGCCGAACGGTGTCACGCGAGAGCGTGATGCCCATAGACGCAAGCTGTTCGTATCTGACTAGAATAGGCATAGACATAGCTTCGCTCCTCGCGGAAACACCAGAGCGCGTCCGCATTGGTTAGTGTGAGCGCCAGCTATGAGGCGATAGTCGGCCAGTTATAGGCCTCGGCCCGATCACTGATCAGCCTGAAACTCGAAGCGCAGCGTTGTTAGCCGGTTCGGTTGTGAACGTAAGATAAATTAGCGGCGCGCGCTGAGTCAAGAGCGAGTACCTTCACCGCACTTCGCGCAGTCTAACTTCGAGCACCAACTCAGTTATTGCAGATGACGCCATGGTAGATTGAGTTGAAACCGGTCTACGCTAATCGAGCGAGCGACGGCCAAGAACTGGGAGAACACGATGAGCAAATCCGCTCTTGTTGGGAAAGCGGGAGAGATGCTCGTGGCGGCTGAACTCATGCGAAGAGGCATCTATGTCGCACATCCCGCGTACGATGGTGGCATCGACCTGCTGGCCTTCCGGGAGGAAGCGCCCTCTCACGTAGTGCCGATACAAGTCAAGGCGCGCGCCGGCTCTTGTTACAATTTTCAGAAGGCTTGGTTCAGCAAGGCACCTGGCATTGTGCTGGTGCAAGTATGGAATCTGGCAACTGAGCCGGCTTGCTATGTCTTCGGATCGCTAGATGACGTCTCTCAGGCTCTTGGCGATCACGGAAGTTCCCCTAGTTGGCGAGATAAGGGCGGTTATAGTGTTACCAATCCAACTCCCGTTCACTTGGAGCGAATGGCGCTTCATCGCGAAAAATGGGACCGGATAATCAGTCGCCTGTGAGTGCGAGACGTCCATAGTGGCAGAACATCGTGCTGCGCATAGAACACTTGATAGGGAC
The DNA here is from genome assembly GCA_019745575.1 of Reyranella sp. Classification (GTDB taxonomy): domain Bacteria; phylum Pseudomonadota; class Alphaproteobacteria; order Reyranellales; family Reyranellaceae; genus Reyranella. Next base: position 43,086 of record JAIETA010000195.1, read on the forward strand.
GATACCCAAGACCGCTAACTGCAGTTTCCGCCGCTCGGTCGGTTCGCTGCCCGTTCAATGGCCCGCAGGTACCGTTGCAGGCGCCGCTCGGCCTTGGCTTCGGAACCGCGCGCCCCAACCCAGTGGGCCGCTGGAGCGCTCGCACTAGTTCGTCCTGCATTCAACGCGGTCGCCAACGCGCCAACACCGCGTCTCCTTGGGTAGGCGATAGCCGGGACTCTGCGGATTGCCATCTTGCCCAATCAGCGGCCGCGGTGGCTCTTGAGTTCGGCACCGAAGTTCCTTGCCGACGTGCCAGCAGTCAGTCCGTTCCTGGGCGCTTGCATCTATGGCCACGACTGAGATTGCCGTGGCCATGATGATCGCGAGTCCGAGGATGGAATGGTTCATGCAGCCTTCTCTTCGGCAATCTTGGCACGAAGGCCGTCCAGCGTCTCCAAGACGACTTCCCGCCTCATGCCCAAAGCAAACGCTTGAGCAATGCGCCGCTGGATGCGGCGGGCGAGCTTGGCCTCGGGAGTGGACGCGTCTCGCTTGACGCGGGGCTTCTCCGCCGGCCTTGGCCCTGCGGCCTCCACAGGGGCCTCGGGCGTGGCGTCCGCGATGACCTTTGGAGCGATATCTACGACGACCATCGGGATGTCCTTCAGGACCAGCGTCTCGGCGGATTTCTTGGCGACGGGCTTCTTGGTAACGGGCGTCTTGGCAGGCATCGGATTCTCCTGTTTTTGCTATCCGGTTGTCTCAGCTCAACCGTGCGGCAACCCTGCGGGTAGCTTCCCAAGTCCGAAAGACATTTTCCTGCGGGCATCACGCATCACCATGCAACGACATGCATCACAAGATGCGAAAATTCGGGGCCAAGTGCCCCGTGAGTGCTGGGGCCGAGGCATCTTTGTAAAATGGCGTCCCCGAGAGGATTCGAACCTCCGACCTCCGGTTTAGGAAACCGCTGCTCTATCCGGCTGAGCTACGGGGA
>JAIETA010000127.1 GCA_019745575.1 Reyranella sp.
TGATCGACATCTCGTCCTCCGTTTGCGGTCCCGCCGCGGCCCGGAGGCCCTTTCCAGAAACACAGAAGCCGCCGGGATGCGGCGGCTTCGTTGAGTCATGACCCTTCGCGCCGCCTATGTCAGGGGCGTAAAATACCAAGCGTTCTGGAGCAGGGTCGTGCGCATGGGCATCTTATAGGCGGCGCGGCACCCCGCTGTCAATCGCGTTTGCCAGCCAATGTCTGGACATCAAAGCATCAAATGATTTATGATTTGATGTATGCGAACGACCCTGACTCTCGACCCCGATGTTGCCGCGCGTCTGAAGCGCCTTCGCCAGCGCCGCGATGCTGGCCTCAAGGAAGTCGTGAACGACGTCCTTCGGGAGGGCTTGCGCTCTCTGGAGGAAAAGCCTCGCACCCGCCGCAAGGCCTGGACGAAACCGCTCGATCTGGGTGAATCGCTGATCGGTCCCCTCGACAATGTCGCCGAAGCACTCGCAATCGCCGAAGGCGAAGCGTTCCGGTGATCCTCGTCGACGCCAACATCCTGATCTATGCCACCAATCGACAAAGCGCGGCCCATGCCGAGGCTCGTGCCTGGCTCGAAGAGCGGCTGAACGACTCGGGCCGAGTCGGCCTGCCATGGATGTGTCTGTTGGCATTCCTGCGCCTTGCGACCAATCCACGGGTCATGACGCGACCCGCAAGCATGGTTGCTGCGCGGGCACAAGTTCGCGCGTGGCTCGACTGCGATCAGGTCTGGGTACCGGCACCGGGCGAACGCCACGTCGAAATCCTGGACGACTTGCTGGCCTTGCCAGGCATCCACGGCAATCTCGTCATGGACGCGCATCTTGCGGCGCTGGCGATCGAGCACGGTTTGCAGGTCTGCTCGACCGATTCGGACTTCGCACGTTTTCCCGGTGCGAGGTGGGTCAACCCGCTGGCGGCAACGGCCAACTGAGCCCTACTCCGCCGCGACCGCCATAGCCTGCTTGAGGCCGGGCATGGTGAAGCCGAGCTTGTCGAGCTTGGCGATCATGTCCAGGCCGGTCTTCTCGTCGGTCTCGACCAGCGGCGGGCGGACCGGATGCCAGTGCGCGTCGCTGCCGTAGTGGGCGATGACGTACTTCAGCGCCGGGATCATGACATAGCCCTGCATGACGCCGCGGACCTCGTTGATCCAGGCCTGCAGCTTCTCGCCTTCCGGCGTCGCGTGCTTCCTGTAGGTCTCGGCGATCTTGCCGGGATTGATATTGGCCGTGGCGCTGATGCAGCCCGCGCCGCCTGCCTTGACGTTCTCGATCAGGGGCTTCTCGTTGCCCGAGAAGACGTCGAAGCCGTCCCTGGCAAAGGCCTCGATCATGCTCCGGGTGTGCGACCAGTCGTCGGACGAATCCTTCATGCCGGCGATCTGCTTCGGGTAGGCCTTCATCAGCCGCTCGACCAGCTTGTGCGTGATCGGCACCGCCGACACCGGCGGGATGTGATAGAGATAGACGCGCAGCCGCTCGTCGCCGACGCGCTGCACGACCTCCGAGAAGAAGCGGAACAGCCCCTCCTCCGGCACGCCCTTGTAGTAGAAGGGCGGCAGCATCAACACGCCGCCGACGCCGAGCCTGGTCGCATGCGCGCTCACCTTGGCCGCTTCCGTGATCGAGCAGGCGCCGGTGCCGGGCATCATGCGCGCCACCGGCACGCCGGCGGCGACCGCGGCGTCGAGCAGGCCCATGCGCTCCTCGGCCGACATCGAGTTGGCCTCCGAGTTGGTGCCGAACACCGCGAGGCCGCAGTCCTGGCTCAGCAGCCACTTGCAGTGGGCAATGAAGCGGCCGACGTCCGGCGACAGATCGCGCTTGAACGGGGTGACGACCGGCGAAAGAACGCCTTTGATCCGCTGAGCGGCCATGATCTTATTTCTCCCGGGAATGGCGCGCCTTTTCTGCAACGAAGCGCCGGAGACGTCCAGTGCCAGGTTCCGCAAGCGACATTCTTCCCGAGGACGGCACCGCCGGCACCCTGGTCGGCCGGATCTGGCGCAAAGGCAAGCCCGGCGGGCCGAGCGTGGTCGCCATCCGGCCCGACGGCGTGTTCGACATCACCACGGCGGTCCCCACGACGGCCGATCTCTGCAACGCCCCCGATCCGGTGGCGCTTGCCCGGACGACGCGTGGCGAACGGCTGGGGGCGCTCGCCGACCTCGTGGGCGACCTCCTGGCGCCGATCGACCTGCAGGCCATCAAGGCGGCCGGCGTCACCTTCGCCGTCAGCCTGCTGGAGCGGCTGATCGAGGAGCACGCCAAGGGCGACCCGGCCCGCGCCGAGACGGTGCGGGGCGAACTGAACGCCATCATCGGCGCCGACGTCAGCACCATCCGGCCAGGCTCGGCCGAGGCCGAGGCGCTGAAGAAGTCGCTGATGGCGCGCGGCGCCTGGTCGCCCTACCTCGAGGTCGGTATCGGTCCCTACGCCGAGATCTTCACCAAGGCGCCGCCGATGGCCGCCGTCGGTTACGGCGCCGAGATCGGCATCCGCCCCGACTCGGACTGGAACAACCCCGAGCCCGAAGTGACGCTGATCGCCAATGCCAGGGGCGCGATCGTGGGCGCCACGCTCGGCAACGACGTCAACCTGCGCGACATCGAAGGCCGCAGCGCCCTGCTGCTCGGCATCGCCAAGGACACTAACGGCTCCTGCGCGATCGGCCCGTTCATCCGCCTGTTCGACGACACCTTCGGCCTCGACGACGTGCGCCGCGCCAGGGTCGAGCTCGAAGTGACCGGCCCCGACCAGTTCCGCCTGCGCGGCGCCAACGACCTGTCCAGGATCAGCCGCGACCCGGCCGAACTGGTGGCCCAGGCGATGGGCGCCAACCACCAGTACCCCGACGGCATGGCGCTGATGACGGGCACACTGTTTGCGCCGACCGAGCCGCGCACCAAGGGCGGCACGGGCTTTACGCACATGGTGGGCGACCTCGTCTCCATCCGCTCGCCCAAGCTCGGCACCCTCACCAACAGGGTGAACCACTGCGACAGGATTCCGCCCTGGACGTTCGGAACGTCGGCCCTGATGCGCAACCTGGCGGCGCGCGGACTGTTGCGATGACCGACCTCACGCGCCTGCCCGCCGCGGTGCTGCGCGAGCAGATCGCCGCCCGGAAGGTTTCGCCGGTCGAACTCATGGAAGCGGTGCTGGCGCGCGCCGACAGGCTGCAGCCGATACTGAACTGCTTCATCACGCTCGTGCCGGAGCTGGCGCTCGAGGCGGCGCGGCGCGCCGAGCAGGCGGTGATGGCGGGCGACCCGCTCGGCCTGCTGCACGGCATTCCCTTCGCCGCCAAGGACCTCGTGAACACCGCCGGCGTGCGCACCACCTTCGGTTCGCTGCTGCACGAACACAACGTGCCGACGGAAGACGCCGTGGCGGCGGCGCGGGTCAAGGCGGCAGGCGCGATCCTGTTCGGCAAGACCACGACCCCGGAATTCGGCCACAAGGCGCTGACCGACGCGCCACTGTTCGGCCGCACGCGCAATGCTTTTAGCGCCGCCCGCACCTCGGGCGGCTCAAGCGGCGGGGCCGCCGTCGCGGTGGCGGCGGGCATCGGGCCGATCGGCATCGCCACCGACGGCGGCGGCTCGACCCGCATTCCTGCCGCGGCCAACGGCGTGGTCGGGCTAAAACAGAGCAACGGCGTCATCCCGCACAGCCAGGTGGCCGACCTGTTCGGCAACTACACCTATGTAACGCCGATGACGCGCACGGTGATGGACACAGCGCTGATGCTGCAGGCGATGGCGGGGCCGCATCCCTCGGATCCGTGGTCGATCGGCATCGCGCCGCAGGACTACCTGGCCGCCGCCCGGGCCGAGGGCGACCTTGCGGGCCGACGCGTGCTCTACAGCGCCACGCTGGGCAACACGGCGGTGTCGGCCGACGTGCGCGACGCCTTCGAGCGGGCGCTGGGCAGGCTGCGCGAGCTCGGCGCCGAACTGGTCGAGCTCGACGAGGCCCTGCCCGACATGGAGCCGGTTTGGAAAATCACCAACCACACGACCTGGAAGGCGCGCTTCGACGACATGATCCGCCGCGACGGCAACCGCATGACGCCATCGCTGGTGCGCCAGGTGGCGATGGCGGCCGACTGGTCGGGCGCCGACTACCAGCGCGCGCAGTTCCAGCGCAGCGACCTCTTCCGCATGGTGCAGCGCTGGTTCGAACGCGCCGACTATCTGGTGACGCCGACCATCTCGCGCACCGCGCTGCCGATCGAGCAGGACCTGTTCGACCCGATCGAGATCGACGGCGCCGTGGCGGGCGAGCTCCGGCGCAACTGGTTCCCCTACACCATGCCCTTCAACATCACCGGCCATCCGGCGATCACCGTCGGCTGCGGCTTCGGCGGCGACGGCCTGCCGGTCGGCCTGCAGATCGTCGGCCGCTTCCGCGACGAGGCCTCGATCCTGCGCGCCGCCGCGCTCTATGAGGCATCCGAGGACTGGCTGTCGCGCTGGCCAGACTTGTGATGAGAGGGCTGTGAGCCGGCCGCCGCCCCTGACCGCCCAGGAGATCCAGGCCCGCGTGCTGCATCGCGACGGGCTGATCCTGGTGATCGACAAGCCGGCCGGGCTCGCCGTCCATGCCGGGCCGAGCCGCGCGCCCAACCTGGAAGAGTGCTTCGACGCTCTGCGCTTCGGCCTGCCGCGCCCGCCGGCCCTCGCCCACCGGCTCGACGCCGACACCTCGGGCGTGCTGGTGCTGGGCCGGCACCCGAAGGCGCTGGCCAAGCTCGGGCGGCTCTTCTCCGGCCACACGACCGAGAAAACCTACTGGGCGGTGGTGCAAGGCGCGCCGCCCGCCGACGAGGGCGTGTTCGACAAGCCGTTGCTCAAGATCAACAGCAAGACCGGCTGGACGGTGAAGGTGTCCGGCAAGGGTCAGACCGCCGTGACGCGCTACCGGACGCTCGGCCGCGCACCTGGAATGACCTGGCTGGAACTGAAGCCGGAGACCGGGCGCACGCACCAGATCCGCGTCCATTGCGCCGATGCCGGCTGTCCGGTAATCGGCGACCGCTTTTACGGTCGCGCCAACTCCGGCCGGCAGCTGCATCTGCATTCGCGCGCCATCGTGCTGGCGCTGTCGAAGAACAAGCCGCCTGTCGTCGTCAGCGCGCCGCCCCCGCCGCACATGATCGACGCGCTCATGGCGTGTGGCTTCAATCCCGCGACCTGACCCAGATCCGAAGCTTGTCGCCGGCCTCGAAACCCGCCGCGAGAGCGGCCTCCAGCTCGGCGCCGGATTCGTAGCCGACCACCGGCAACCGCGGAAAGGTCCGGGCGGATTGCAACATCAGCGAGCGCCACACCGCGGGTCCGTCGGCCGCCTGCGCGATCACGTTGGACAAGCCGACGACCCCCTCGGCACGATAAAGCATGCCGCCTGCCACGACCTCGAAGCCGCGATGGCCCGTGAACATCGCGAAGTCGGCATCGTCGAACGGCAGTCCAGCCGCACCGCTGGTTTGGCGCTGCCAGACGATGTCCGACGGCGGGCCGGCCGCCGGCATCGTGCCCTGGATCCAGCGCGCCTCGAACAGCAGATCGAAGCCGCGGCGCGACAGATCGAGGGTGCCGAAACTGTCCTTCGCCGACCAGCGGCCGGGCAGGTTAGACTTCACCAGGATGTCGATCGTGTCCTGCTGTTCGGCCACCGCCGCCGCGTCGGACGCCAGCGTCACGAGGTTGGGATAGAAGCGCGGCACCGGCTGGGCGTTGACCCAGGCATGCGGCAGGAAGCGACCGGGATGGCCCGCGGCGCGGCAGACCGCGTCGCACCAGCGCGCGTTGTTGCGGGCCGCCGGGAGGGCAAAATCCTTCAGGCGCGCACTTCCTCGCGCTGGAAGATCACGTAGGCCGCGGCGAACACCACGATCATGCCGGCGATCAGGCCGGTGATCTGCGGCCAGATCAGCAACAGGCTCTGGTCGAACGGCAGCGGCGCGCCGGGGATGACGCCGCGCATCTGCGCCGGCAGCAGGCTGCCGAACGTGCGCGTCTCGGGGTTGAGCAGGCCGAGCACGGCCTCGCTGAACAGGGTTCCCGGCGAGAGCCGCAACAGCGCGAAGCCCATCTGCTCGACGGCGAGGAATTCCTCGGCGCTGCGGATCTGCGAGGGCGCGAAGCCCAGCGTGATCGCCTCGGCGATCATCGGCCACAGCAGGAAGAAGAACAACCACAACCCGAGCGCGCAGAGCGCCGAGGTGGCGGCCGAACGGAAGATCACCGAGAACAGCAGCGAGACCGCCAGCCATACGCCGCCATAGGCGATCGCCGCCATCAGAAAGCAGGCCGCGCGCGCCACTTCGACGCCGCGCGGCGGCAGGCCGAGCAGCAGCAGGCCGGCACCGAACACGATCAGCCACAGCGCGGTCAGCGTGACGGCCAGCGTGGCGAGGCCGCCCAGGAACTTCCCGAGCAGCAGGGCGTCGCGGTAGATCGGCTGCGACAGCACGCGCGACAGCGTGCGGCGGCTGAACTCGCTGTTCACCGAATCGAAACCCAGGCCGATCGCCATCAGCGGGATGATGAAGTTGAGGGCCAAGGCGAAGGAAATGGGCATGCGCTCCGGCGCCAGCGTGAAGATGCGCAGAAACAGGAAAGGGTCGGCGGCGGACACGGTGCGCAGTTCCTGCAGAGAGGAGGCGACGGGAAAGGCGCCGAAGGCGATCACGAACAGCAGCAGCACCGTCATGCGGGCGCTCGACAGGTGATCGGCGAACTCCTTCATGAACACCGGGCCGAGGCCGGTGAAGGGCGAGCCCTGGCGTGCCTTGCTACGCGGCATGGCGCGCCTCCTGGAAGTAGCGCGTGTAGACCTCTTCCAGGCTGGGCTGCAGGTCGGCCAGCCGGGTGAGCGAGCCGCCGGAAGACACGATGCGCTGCGCCACGGCGGCGCGCACGTCGCGGTCGGCAACCACCCGCCACGTCCCCTCGCCTCCCGCCACCACGGTCTGCACGCCTTCGACGCCCTGCAAGGCGCCGGCGATGTCGATGCCGGAGGCCTCGACCAGAAGCGGATGGCCGGCCCCCAGCACCTGGTTGGCCAGCTCGACCACGGTCCCCATCAGCGCGATCCTGCCGTGGTTGAACAACGCCACCCGGTCGCAGACGCTCTGCACGCGGTCGAGCAGGTGCGACGACAGCAGTACCGCCACGCCCGCCTTCTTGAGGCCGCGGATCATCTCCAGCAGCTCGTGGGTGGCATGCGGGTCGAGGCCGGAGGTCGGCTCGTCGAGGATCGCCACCTCGGCCTTCTTCATGACGATCTCCGCGATACCGAGGCGCTGACGCATGCCGCGCGAGAAAGTGGAGACCCGCTTGTCGAGCACGTCGGCGAGCTGGACGTTTTCCATGGCGTCGCTGATCCGCTTCTCGGCGTCGCGGCGCGGGATGGCGAGCAGGCGGGCGGTGTAGCGCAGGTTCTCGCGCGCCGTCAAATGGTCGTAGAAGCCCACGGCGTCGGGCAGATAACCCACGCGGCGCTTGACCTCGAGCGGCTGGCGCACCGGATCGAAGCCCAGCACGTCGACCGTGCCGCCGCTCGACTCGGTAAGGCCGAGCAGCATCAGGATGGTCGTCGTCTTGCCCGCCCCGTTCGGCCCCAGCAGGCCGAAGATCTCGCCGCGACGAACGTCGAGGTCGATGGCGTCCACGGCGCGGGCTGCGCCGTAGAGCTTCGACAGCCCGCGGATCTTGATGACGTCGTCGCTCATCGCCGGCCGTCTACCGCCGACCGAAGCGCGCGACCGCACCCAGCAGCACCAGCAGCGCCACCGCGATGATGCCGATGCCGACCACGCCCCACAGCGTCGAGGTCGTGACGGTGATGCGGAAGTCCGCCGCGCTCGACTCGCCGCGGGCGGTGGCGCGGAACGAGGCCACGTAGTCGCCGGCGATCGCCTTGTCCGACGGCGTCACCACGACCTGCACGTCCTTCTTCTCGTTGGGCGCCAGCGCCGCGAGGCTCTTGGGATTGAACTCGACCTTCCAGTTGGTCGGTGCCGAGCCCGTCATCTCGATGTCGTCGACCGCGGCGGTGCCGTCGTTGGAGAGCTGCAGCGTGTAGGTCGAGCTCTTGCCGACCTCGGCCTCGCCCGAGAGGCGCCCGTCCTTGGTCGACAGCGCCAGCCGGCCCTGGCCGCTGACCTGCAGGGTGACGCGCAGCTCGGCCGTCGCGCCCTCGGACGCGACCTTGACCAGCACCGGGTAGTCGCCCGCCTTGACGTCGCGCGGCGGCGTCACCTTGAGCTTGATGTCCTTGGTCTGTCCCGCCTCGATCGGAATCGAGCTGATCTCGTTGGAGCCGAAGCCCTCGGTGAAGGTGGTCTGGAAGTTGGCCGGGCCCTGCGCCGACAGCGCCACGGTGAGGTCCTTGCCGCTGTCGTTGCCGACGGTCACCGTGTATTCGAACGACGAGCGCGGCGTGCCGCGCAGCGACGGCAGCCGCGACTTCATGCTGAGCTTGGCCGGCGCCTCGGTGCCCACCGTGAGGGCAAGCGGCAACTCGGCCGACTGAAGCCGCGCTCCCTTGGCGCTCAGCACGACCTGTTGCGTGCCGGGCCTCGCGTCCTTCGGCACTTCGACGCGAAGCTGCAGGCTGACGCTCTCGTTCTGGCCGGGCATCGCCGACGCCACGGGCTGGCCGCCGCCCAGGATGTCGATCTTCCAGCCCGCCGGCACGCCGGACAGCGACAAGGCCATCGCCTCCGGCGCCAGGCCGGAATTCTGCAGCTTGACGCGGATGGTCGTGATCTCGCCCGCCCGCACGGTCTGGGCCGGGTAGTCGGTCAGCAGGAACAGTCCCTGCATGACCGCCGGCTGCGACTGGGCGGTGGCCGGCGACGCGCCGGCGGCGCTGGCGAGAAGAACAAGCAAGGCGATCAGACGGCGCATCGTGGGTGTCCTCGGAAGATCGGAGTCAGGCGGCGGCGCTGGGACGCGCCTTCATGCGGCCGAACCAGGCCGTGAGATTCTTGCAGTCGGGGCTGAGCGGCTGGCCGACATTGCCCATGAAGTCGACAAAGGCGAACAGGAAGATGTCGGCCATCGTCAGCTTGTTGCCGGCCACGAAAGGCTTGCCGCCCATCAGCCCGTCGAGCCAGACGAGCTTGTCGCGCGCCGCGGCCTTGAGTTCGTCGGCGGCCTGCGGGATGCAGCGGATGCGGTTCTGGAAGAGCTTCAGCCCCTCGGCGTAGCGAAAGCCGTTGGCCGCCGGCTCGACGATGTTGAGGTCGATGCGGCGGACCCACATGCGCGTCTTGGCGCGCTCCTCGGGCGTGTCGCCGATCAGCGAGGGCGTGTCCTTCTTGATCTCGTCGACGTACTCGCAGATCGCGGTGATCTCGGCCAGGACGCTGCCGTCGTCCAGTTCCAGCGCCGGCAATTGGCCCGCGGGGTTGACCTTGAGGTAGGGCTCGCGCCGGTTCTCGCCGCCGCGCAGGTCGACATCGAGCTTGGGCACGTCGAAGCCCTTCTCGGCCATGAACATGCGGACCATCCGCGGATTGGGGCCGACCGAATTGTAGAACTTCATCTTTTTCCTCCCTTAAGGCCCCGATCTTACCGCCAGGGCTCGACCAGGATTTTGGTGTGCTGTTCCGGATTGGCCAGCGCCTCGAAGGCTCCCTTTACACCATCCAGCCCGACCTTGGACGTGATCAGCGCGCCCGCGTCGACCTCGCCTTCGGCCAGCAGGCGGAGCGCCCGGGCGAACTCTTCCGGCGTGTAGCCCAGGACGAACTGCAGGTTCAATTCCTTGAAGATGGCGAACATCGGCTCGATCGTGTCGGGCTCCATGCAGACGCCGGCCACCACGATGCGGGCGTCGCGCGGCGCCTTCTCGAAGACCTGCTGCAGCAGGCCCGGCACGCCGACGCATTCGAAGATCGCCACGCGCTTGCCCGGCGCCAGCCGGGCGTAAGGCGACTCCCGGGCCGGATCGACCACCACATCGGCGCCCATCCTGGCCGCAAGCTCGCGCCGCGTGGGCGAGAAATCGGCCGCCACGATCGGCCGGATGCCTTTTAGCCGCAGCGCGGCGATCACCGCGAGGCCGACCGGGCCGCAACCCACGACCAGCGGCGCCTCTTCGCCACCGAGCGCGCCCTTCTCGACCGCGTGCACGCCCACCGCCAGCGGTTCGGTGAGCGCCGCGTGGTCGGTCGGCAGGCCGTTCGGCACTTCCAGCATCAAGGGCGCCGACAGCAGCATCTGCTCGGCATAGCCGCCGACATAGGCGTTCGAGTAGCCCATGCCCTTGGGTCCGTCGGCCTCGATCATCATCGGCATGGCGCACACGCGCGCGCCCGGCTTTAGCGTGCGCGCCGTGTCCGGGCCGTAGTCGAGCACCTCGCAGCAGAACTCGTGGCCGAACACGATGTCGCGCGACAGGTCCATCGGCACGCGGCCCGGTGTACGCCTGGCGACCGCCACCATGCGATGGGCATGCTTGGCGGCATGCAGGTCGGAGCCGCAGATGCCGCAGGCCAGCGTCTTCACCAGGACCTGGCCCGGCCGCGGTACCGGTGCCGGCAGGGTGTCGACGACGATGTCGCCGCCGCGGAAGATCGCCGCCCTCATGCGATGAATTCCTTCGTCGTCTGGACGAAATCCGTCAACCGGTCGTGGTGCACCCAGTGGCCGGCATTGTCGAACTCGACCACCTTGGCGTTCCGGAAATGCCGCAGCCGGCCGTCCTTCTGCGGATTGGAAGCCCAGCTTTCCTTGCCGTAGACCAGCAGCGTCGGGCAGGCGATCTCGGTCCAGAGCTTTTCGATGTCCTCGTAGCTCATGTCGTAGGGCGCCCAGGCGCGGACATAGTTGTCGAACTTCCAGCTATAGGTGCCGTCCTCGTTCTGGTTGACGCCCTGCTGCGTGAGATGGCGCGCCTGCTCGGCCGAGAGGTGCTTGTTCTCCTCCTGCATGCGCCTGAAGGCGTCTTCGATGGTCGGATACTTGCGCGCGCCGCGGCCCGACAGCTTGCGCTGTTCGTCGACCCAGTCGCGCATGCGCTGGGCCATCGTCTTCTGGCCGCGCTCGGCGATCATCTTGGGCGACGGCCCCAGCCCTTCGATGGCCACCAGCTTGCGCACCATCTCGGGATAGATGCCGGCGTAGCGCAGGCAGATGTTGCCGCCCAGCGAATGCGCCACGATCGTCACCGGCGCCAGCGCCTGCTGGTGGATGAGCTGGGCCAGGTCGTAGATGTAGGCCGCCATCGAATAGTTGCCGTCGGGCGACCACTGGCTGTCGCCGTGCCCGCGCAGGTCTGGACAGATCACATGCCAGTCCTGGCGCAGCGCCTGGGCGACCCAGTCCCAGTTACGGCAATGGTCGCGCCCGCCATGCACCAGCAGCAGCGGCGGCGCCTCGGGATTGCCCCAGTCGACGTAATGGAGACGCAGACGCTGAGAGAAAAAGACCCGGGAAGTGGGCCCCGGCATGCCGTTCAGAGTGCTCATGCACTCTAACATACCGGATCAGGACACCGTGCAGGAAGCGATGTCCTTGGGTGGCCCCGGCAACCTCGACACTTCCTTTCCGACCAGGACGACGTCGGCGCAGCGAAAGCCGCCGACTCCAGGCACGTAGAGCCCAGGTTCGATGGCGTAGAGTTCGCCCGCTTCGAGCGGGCGGCCGTTGAAAGGCACGTCCTCGGGAAAATCGTGCTGCACGACGCCGATGCCGTGGCCACTGCGGTGCAGCAGATGCTCGCTGAAGCCCGCCGCGTCGATCACAGCGCGGGCGGCCGCGTCGATGGCCGACACCGGCCGGTCGGCGGTAGCGGCATCGATTCCCGCCTCTTGCGCCGCCACGGCACACTCGTGCAACGCCCGCCGGCGTCCATCCGGCCGCCCGATCTGCCAGGTTCGCGCCAGCTCCATCACCATACCATTGAGGCGCGTCACCAGAGTGCTGATGGCGACGCCATCGGCCTCGACCCGGCGGCCGCAGTCGGCGCCGTCGCCGTGCGGCGAGGCGGAGGCCGGGCCGCTGACGGTGTGCGCCTTGACCAGCGAGAAATTCGCCGCCGGAAAGCGCCGCTCTGCTTCCTCGTGCAGCCGCGCCGCTACGGCGAGGTCGGCCTGCCGCACGGAACGGCCCGGGCGCAGGACGTCGCGGTAATGCGGCATCACCGTGGCAGAGAGTTCGGCAAGCGCCGCCACCGTCGCAATCTCCTCGCGATGCTTGATCCATCGGGCCGGCCGCAGTGCCGCATTGACGTTCACCAGCTCGAGCCCGGGCAGCCGTGCCTTGGCATCGGCCAGAAGGCCGCTCACGGCGTCGCAGCCGATCCGCGCCTTGGCGAGGCCTCGGGCGGCCAGCGTGTCGGCCACGATTTCGCGCCACGCCGTCGCCGGCCGCGCGCCGGGACGCAGATGCGGCGTCTCCGAATAGAAGATCAGGCGATCCACCCACAGCGTGCCGCGCCGGCGTTCGGCATCGAAGAGATGTCGGCCCTGATCGGCAACGATGGCGAAGGAGTCTCCCGACGTCGGCAGCACGGCGAGGAACGGCCGCTCGAACGACAGGTCGGTCATGTCGTGGTTGGAGACGAAGGAAAAGAAGTCGGCGCCGCTGAAGGCGAGCGCATCGACGCCGCTGGCGCGCATGACCATGCGCAACCGCGCGTGCCGGTGATCCCGCACGGCACTCGACAGGCGATCGATAGCGAATTGCCTGGCCGTCATCCCGGCAGCGCCGCTTCGATGGCCGAGGCCGCGGCGCGCAGCTCGGGCAGCAGCCGGGTCATCGCCACCTCCGGCGAGGTGCGCTGCAGGCTGGTGCTGAGATTGAGCGCGGCGACCGGCCGGCCACCGGCGCGCCCACGCAGCGGCACGGAGAGGCCCGCAATTCCGTCATCCATTACGCCGCTCAAGTAACAGAAGCCGTCGCGGCGGGCGGCCGCGACAAGGCCGCGGATGTCGGCCTCCTCGAACGGCGTGCGCTCGGTGTAGCGCCGACGCGGCCACTGCTTCAGGAAGTCCGCAAGCTGAGTGGGCTCTAGCGCACCCAGCAGGATCAATCCCATCGACGAGGTGTGCGCCGGAATGCGCGCACCGGGATCCAGCCGGAGATGCAGGGCACGCGAAGACAGAGCCCGCACGACGTAGACGACATCCGGCAGATCGAGCACGCCGATCGACACCGTCTCGTTCAGCCGCTCGGCCAGCCGCTTGGCGACAGGCTCGCCGACGCCGAACAACGGCTGCGTCGACAGCCAGGTGAAACCAAGCTCGAGGACCCGCGGCGTCAGCGCGTAGCGTTTGCCGTCGTAGCTCGCATAGCCGAGCTGCTGCAGTGTCATCAGCAACCTGCGCGCGCCGGCACGTGTCAACCCCGCCGCCGCGGCGGCCTCGGCCGAGGTAAGTGCCGCACGGCCCGAGCCGAAGGCGCGGAGAAGGGCCAGGCCGCGGGCGAACGACTGCACTGCGACTCGCTCCTTCTTCTCGACCTTTCGGGGATCGCCTTTCACCACTCGATGCCACTCCATGTAGCGACGCCATGCAAGCACCGCGTAACGTCGCATGTTCCCACAGCGCACAATGCGTGCGCACTGCGCACCCTCTCTTTCTTGACCCATCCGATGGAACGGCCGCAGTCTGACGCTCCATCTTCGGAGCTTCGAGCGATGAATCTCACGCGACGTCTCTGTCTGGCCGCAGGTTTCGGATTGCCCCTGCTCGGCCGCTCCACCCAGGCGCAAACATTCGGCGATGGCCGGCCGATCCGCTGGGTGGTTCCCTTCCCGCCTGGCGGCCAGACCGATTCCACGGCGCGCATTGTCGCTCAAGGTCTCGCCCGATTGCTGCCGGCAACCATCGTGGTCGAGAACCGCGGCGGCGGTCAGGGCACGGTTGGCAGCAACCAGGTGCGCCAGTCAGCGCCCGACGGACATACGCTGCTGTGCAGCGCCAGCATCTTCGTGATGGGCCGTCACATCCTGAAGAGCACGCCCTACGATCCCCAGACCGACTTCCAGCCGGTCGCCCGCATCGGCGAAGCGCCGCTGGTCGTGCTGGCGGCCAACAGCGTGCCGGCCAACACCCTAAGTGAACTCGTGACGGCCGCGAGACGCGAGCCACAGCGCTATTCGTTCGCGCTGTCCTCGCTCGGCGCCGCGGGACACCTCGCCACCATCGAGTTCAATCGGCTGGCCGGCATCGACATCAGCATGGTGCCCTATCGCGGCGCGGCGGCCGCCTTGAACGATATCGCCGGCAACAACGTGCAGCTCTTCATCGATGCCGGCGTGGCCGCCCTCCAGCAGGTTCGCGCCGGCCGCATGAAGGTGCTGGCGATCGCCACGGCAACCCGCAGCCCGCTGGCGCCGGACGTTCCCACCGCCGCCGAGTCCGGCCTTCCCGGCTTCGAGTTCAAGAGCTGGTACGGCGTCTGGGCGCCGCCGCAGATTCCGCCGGCCGTTCTGGACAGGCTGGCAGACGGGCTTCAGCGCACCGTGGCGGACGAAGAGGTGCGCCGCCAGCTCCTCGCGCTGGGGACCGTGCCCGCCTTCGAGGGCCCGAAGGCCTTCGCCGACTTCATTTCCCGCGACGTCGAACGCAATGTTGCCCTGCTGCGCGCCGTGAATTTCCAGCCGGAATAGTCCGGGGACTTCCGCCCCGCGCCGGTTTGCGCCACTGTCGGGGCATGATGAGCCCCGAGCAGAACGAACTGATCACCCGGATCGGGCTGGGCACCAGGTGCGGCGCCCTGATGCGGCACTACTGGCATCCGGTGGCGTTGGCCGACGAGTTGCCGGCGGAGCGGCCCGCCAAGGCGGTCCGCGTCCTCGGCCAGGATTTCGTGCTGTTCCGCGACGAGCGCGGCCGGCACGGGTTGCTCGACCGCGATTGCCCGCACCGCGGCGCCGATCTCGCCTTCGGCCGCCTGGAAGACGGCGGGCTGCGCTGCCTGTTCCACGGCTGGCTGTTCGACGTCGACGGCAAATGCCTGGAAACGCCGGCCGAGCCCGAGGGCTCCGTGCTGTGCCAGCGCGTGCGCCAGAAGAGCTATCCGGTCGTGGTGAAGAACGGCATCGTCTTCGCCTATCTCGGTGACAGCGAGGCGCCCGCCTTCCCCGACTTCGACTGCTTCCTCGCGCCCGGTACGCACGCCTTCGCCTTCAAGGGCCTGATCGACTGCAACTGGCTGCAAGCGCTCGAGGTCGGCATCGATCCCGCGCACGCCTCCTACCTGCACCGCTTCTACGAGGACGAGGACACCGGCGGTGCCTACGGCAAGCAGTTCCGCGCCGCTTCCGCCGACTCGGACATCCCGATGACGCGCCTGCTGCGCGAGTTCACCCGGCCGAAGCTCGACGTCGAGGCGACCGACTATGGCCTGCGCCTGTTCGCCCTGCGTCGGCTCAACGAACGCCACACTCATGTGCGCGTCACCAACCTCGTCTTCCCCTATGCCTTCGTCATCCCGATGAGCGCCGAGATGACGATCACCCAGTGGCACGTGCCGATCGACGACACGAGCTGCTACTGGTACGCGATCTTCACCAGTTTCGGCGCGCCGGTCGACCACACCGCGATGCGCGAGCAGCGCCTGAAACTCTACGAGCTGCCCGACTACCGGCCGCGACTCGGCCGCCGCAATGCGTGGGGCTACAGCGTCGCGGAGCAGAAGAGCCAGACCTTCACCGGCATGGGCTTCGACATCAACGTCCACGACCAGTGGGCGATCGAGAGCCAGGGCCGCATCCAGGATCGCACTCGCGAGCACCTCGGCACCACCGACAAGGCGATCGTGGCCTACCGCCGCCTGCTTCTGTCGGCCATCGGCCAGGTGGCCAACGGCGAAAAGCCACCGATGTGGCTCGATCCCGCGCGGGCCGCCGCGATCCGCGGCCCGGTCGCCATCGACGGCATGGGGCCAACCGAGGGCTGGGAGAGCTACTGGAAGGACGTCGACGCGCGCCGCCGCAGCGGTTCCAGCTGGGCTGCCAGTACCGTCCCGCCCCTCGTGGCCTGACGCACCGCATGCATCTCGCCGAAAAAGCCGGCCTGTGGACGGCCGACCGCCAGACCGCCGCGCGCGAGGCCGAGCGTCGCATCCAGGCAGGCGAACTCACCGTCGTGCGCCTGTCTTTCGCCGACCAGCACGGCATCCTGCGCGGCAAGACCCTGGTTGCGGGCGAAGTCGCCGCCGCAATGAAGAACGGCATCGGCTTCACCACCACCATGCTGCTGAAGGACACGTCGCACCGCACGGTGTTTCCGGTATGGACGGCCGGCGGCGGCTTCGGGATGAAGGAACTCGAGGGCGCAGCCGACGTGATGATGCTGCCCGATCCCGCGACCTTCCGCGTGCTGCCGTGGGCACCGCATACCGGCTGGATGCTGTGCGATATCCTGTTCGCCGACGGCCGCCCGATGCCGCTCAGCACGCGCCACGTTCTGCGCCAGAGCCTCGCCGCGCTGGCTGACCAGGGCTACGACCTGGTGACGGGACTGGAAGTCGAATTCCATCTGTTCAAGCTCGAGAAGAACCATCTGGCGTCCGACGATGCCGGCCAGCCCGGCGAGCCGCCCGACGTCTCGCTGCTCAACCAGGGCTACCAGTACCTGACCGAGCTGCGGCACGACGAGATGGACCCGATCCTGGAAATCCTGCGCAGCAACATCGTCGATCTCGTCCTGCCGCTGCGCTCCATCGAAGTCGAATTCGGACCGAGCCAGGTCGAGTTCACCTTCCGCACCGCACCCGGCCTCGACTCGGCCGACACGATGATGCTGTTCCGCAGCGCCGTGAAGCAGGTCGCCCAGCGCCACGGCCACCACGCCACCTTCATGTGCCGGCCCAAGCTGCCCAGCGTCATGTCGAGCGGCTGGCACCTCCATCAATCGCTAAGGGACCGCAAGAGCCACGCCAACGCCTTCATGGATCCGGTCGAGCCGCTGTCGGCGACCGGACGGCACTATATGGCGGGGCTGCTCGCCCACGCGCGGGCGGCGGCGGCGTTCAGCACGCCCACGCTCAACGGCTACAAGCGTTACCGCCCCTTCTCGCTCGCCCCCGACCGCGCCATCTGGGGACGCGACAACCGTGGCGTCATGGTCCGCGTCCTGGGCGGTCCGGGCGACCCTGCCACGCACCTCGAGAACCGGGTCGGCGAACCGGCCGCCAATCCCTACCTTTATATGGCGAGCCAGGTCGTCGCCGGGCTCGACGGCATCGAGCGCAAACTCGACCCCGGCCCGTCCGCCGACACACCCTACGAAGCCAAGGCGCCGTTGCTGCCGCGCTCGCTCGGCGAGGCGCTCGACGCCCTGCGCGGCGACACCGTGCTGCGCGCCGGTCTCGGTGACTTCTTCGTCGACTACTATCTCAAGCTGAAGCAAGCCGAGATCGATCGCTTCCAGTCGGAGGTCAGCGACTGGGAGCAGCGCGAGTATTTCTCGCTTTTCTGAGAGGAGCGCGTCCGTGAGCATCGAATTTTTGATCACGTCCCTGATCGTCGTCGCCTCACCCGGGACCGGTGCCCTCTACACGGTGGCGGCGGGTCTCTCGCGCGGGTCGCAGGCCAGCGTCGTGGCGGCGTTCGGCTGCACGCTGGGCTGCGTTCCGCACATGGCCGCGGCGATCCTGGGCCTCGCGGCGCTGCTGCACGCCAGCGCACTCGCCTTCGAGACGGTCAAGTATCTCGGTGTCGCCTATCTCCTCTACATGGCATGGAACACGCTGCGTCAGCGCGGCGCGCTCAGCCTCCAGGAAGAGACCGGCGCGCGTACCTGGGTCCAGGTCACCGTCGAGGCCGTCCTGATCAACATCCTCAATCCGAAGCTATCGATCTTCTTCCTGGCGTTCCTGCCGCAGTTCGTGAGCGCCGACGAGCCCCATCCGCTGCCGCACATGCTGACGCTGAGCGGCGTCTTCATGCTGATGACGTTCGTCGTCTTCGCCGGCTACGGCCTGTTCGCCGCGTCGGTCCGCGACCACGTGATCACGCGCCCGCGGGTGATGACCTGGATGCGCCGCACCTTCGCCGGCGCCTTCGCCTTGCTGGGCGCCCGGCTGGCGCTCACCGAACGCTAGAGGGTCGCATGACCGTCATCGCCGTCGTGACCACGGTGGGCAACCGCAAGGAGGCTCGCCGGTTGGCGCGCGCGCTGGTCGAGGCGAGGCTCGCTGCCTGCGCGCATGTCTCGCGCATCGAGAGCGTCTATTCCTGGAAGGGCGCCATCGAGCAGGGCAAGGAGTATCGCGTGCTCTTCAAGACCATCGAGGAGCACTATCCGGCCGTCGAGCGGGCGATCCGCGAACTGCATGCCTACGAACTGCCCGCCATTCACGCCTTCGCCATGACACACATCTCGCCGGACTACGCCGCCTGGATCGAGGAGAATGTCGGGGTCTGAGCGGCGGTCAGCGTTCAGCGCGGCCGGTGCTGCGTGCCCTCGCCCGCGGTGATGAACAGCGCCGTCGCTCGCTCCTGCACGTCGGCCGTGTGCCAGATGCCCGGCGGATTGATCGCGTACTGGCCGGCGCCGAGGCGCACGCTCGTCACCGTGCCGTCGGCCTGTTGCTGATGCAAGGTGATCGTGCCCGCCGTACACAGCACGACTTCGGCGCCGACGGGATGCATCTCCCAATGGCGCCACGAGGCATCGAAGGTATGAAGGCTGACCAGCCGCCCCTCGCGGCCATCGGCGTGGTGGCGTGCGGCGTAGGCCTCATACCAGGCGGGATTGCCGGTGAAGTGTGGCTCGACTTCTGCGGTCGCGCCGAGGCCGAGATGGATCGGACGAGACGCGATGTCGACGGCGCTCATGCGAAACTCCCTTGTTGGCTGGATAGCGACGGTCAAGGCTTCCCCGACTCCAGCATCTTCGTCCAGCGCTTCTGCATCTCGGCCGGATCGACCTGCTCCCGGGGCTGCGACAACGACCAGCGGTAGCCGAAAGGACAGGCCACCATGCCCATACGTTCGCCATAGAATTGGTCCTCGACCGGACGCACCACCGTGGCGCCGGCCTTGACCGCCCGCGCGACCGCCGCGTCGGTGTCGGCTACCCGGATGTAGAAGGCGACCGGCGAACCGCCGACCGACGTTGGGCTCTTGGCGCCGAAGTCGGGGTATTCATCGTTCAGCATGACAACGCTGTCGCCGATCCGGATCTCGGCATGGCCGATCCGGCCGGAGGGTTCGGCGAGGCGGAATATCTCCGCCGCCCCGAAGGCCTTCGTATAGAAGGCGATCGCCGCTTTGGCGTCGTGGACGGTCATGTGGGGCCGCACGGTCTGGCCATCGTCGATCTGCTTTGCGGTCATGGCATCACCTGTGTTATATTACGTTACGTACCGTAACATAAATAAATGCCCCGTCAATCCCCCTCGCCACCACCCACGCGCGGCCGGCCGCGCGATCCGCGCACCCGGGCCGCCATCCTGGCCGCGGCCCGCGCGCTGCTCGAGCGTGGCGGCCTCACGGCCGTCACCATCGAGGCGATCGCCCAGAAAGCCGGCGTCAGCCGACCCACGATCTACCGCTACTGGACCAATGCGCCGGCGGTGGCCATGGCGGCGTTCCTCGACACGACGGGCGCGCCCGCCGCCGCCAAGGCGGCGCGCACGCCGCTTGCGGCGCTACGCGCCCAGCTCTACGCCGTGGCCGACGCCTTCGCCGCCCCCGCCGGCCGCAGCGTCGCCGCCATGGTGGCCGCCGCGCAGTCGGAGACCGAGCTCGCCAAGGCCTTCCGCAACGAATTCATCGCGCGCAATCGCGACGCCACCCGGCTGCTTCTGGAGCGTTGCATCGCCGACCGACTGGTCGCACCGCCGGCCGACATGGATCTCGTTCTCGACCTGATCTTCGGCCCGCTCTTCTACCGCCTGCTGATGGGCCATGCGCCGATCACCCGCGGCTTCGTCGACCGGCTGATCGACACCGTCATCCCCGCATCCGCCTGAGGACGGCATCGGTTTCAGCCACCAGCTTCGCGATCACGCTGGCCGCCGGCATCTCCCGCGCGAACTTCGGCGCCTGTCCGCTCCACAGTGGCGTGAAGTCGGTCGAGCCCTTTGCCTCGGCCGGACCGCGCAAAGGCTGCGTCGCTTCGGCGGCGTGCGGAAAGGCCGGAGCGTCGGCACTCATGGGTCCGACCTCACGGACGATGCGATTGACGATGCCGCGCGCCGGGCGACCGGTGAACACATTGGTCAGCACAGTGCTGTTGTCATTGGCCTGCTTCAGGGCGGCGCGATGCAGCGGCGCCGTCTTGGCCTCCGGCGTCAGCATGAACGCCGTCCCGATCTGCGCACCAGCGGCACCCAGCGCCAAGGCGGCCGCAATGCCGCGGCCGTCGCCGATACCGCCGGCCGCAATCACCGGGACTTTCACAGCATCCACCACCTGCGGCACCAGGGCCATCGTGCCGGGCTGGCGCAGGATGTCGTCGACCAGGAACATGCCGCGATGGCCGCCCGCCTCGTAGCCCTGGGCGATCACCGCATCGGCGCCCTCGCCCTCCAGCCAGCGCGCCTCCTCGGCCGTCGTCGCCGAACTCAGGATCACGATCTTCGCCGCCTTCAGGCGCTTCATCAGGGCGGGGTCAGGCAAGCCGAAATGGAAACTCGCCACCTTGGGCATGAATTCCAGCAGGAGATCGCACATCGACGCGTCGAAAGCGGCGCGCGATGCGCCCTTGGCATCAGGCGCAACGCCGAGTTCGCCATAGTACGGTGCGAGCCTCTGCCGCCAGCGCGCATCGCGCGTGGCGTCCGCCACCGGCGACTTATGAACGAAGAAGTTGACGTTGAACGGCCGGCCGGTCCCCTGCCTCACCATCTGAATCTCCTGCCGCGTACCCTCCGGTGTCAGCATGGCGCCGGCGATGCCGCCCAGGGCGCCTGCCTCAGAAGCCGCGATCGCCATCTGCGGCGAGGTCACGCCGGCCATCGGCGCCTGCAGGAGGGGATGCTCTATTCCGAAGAGATCGAGCAGACGACGGTCTTGCCACTTCATGTGAGCCACTCCTGAAAGACGTGGAGTGCACCTTAGCGTGCCGTTTATCATCTCAAATAGCGATTTATATTAGTCGTTAGCATCTGCTAATCTAATGGCTATGGACGCCAAGGATCTCGCCACCTTCGAAGCCGTCGCCCGACTGGGCGGCATGGGCCGCGCCGCGCACGAACTGAACACCGTGCAATCCAATGTGACCCAGCGCGTGCGCCGGCTGGAAGAGGCGCTGGGCGTTTGCCTGTTCGAGCGCAGCCGCGCCGGCACCAAGCTGACGCGGGCCGGCGAGCGGTTGATGCCCTATGCGGGACGGGTCGGCGCCCTGCTTGCGGAAGCAGGCCGCGCCGCGCGCGACGACGGCGCGCCGCGCGGTACGCTCACCATCGGCTCCCTGGAGACCACGGTGGCGCTACGACTATCACCCGTGCTCGCTACCTACGCGCGGACCCATCCCGATGTCGATCTCGTCCTACGCACCGGCACCACCGCCGAACTGATCGAACGCGTGCTCGATCGCGAACTGGAGGGCGCCTTCGTCTGCGGCCCGGTCGTCCACCCCCTTCTGATCGCCGCATCCGTATTCGAAGAGGAGCTGGCACTGCTGAGTGCTCCGTCCCAGCGCTCGGTCGCTTCGCTGCTGGTCCGCCCCGACCTCCGCCTCGTCATCCTGCGCGCCGGTTGCTCCTACCGCCAGCGCCTGGAAGAAGTGCTGGCGCGCCGCGGCATCGTCGGCCTGCGTCGTCTGGAGTTCGGTACGCTTGAGGCGATCCTGGGCGCGGTCGCCGCCGATCTCGGCGTCACCCTGCTGCCGCACGCCCTGATCGGTCCCGCCTGGCGTGGCGGGCGCATAAGAGCGCACCGACTACCCAAGGCGGAAGCGCGCGTGCAAACCGTCTTCGTGCACCGCCGCGACATGCTATGCTCCAGTGCCCTGACAGCATTCCAGAAGCACGTCGTGAAACGGAAAGCCGAACTCGGATGACACTGAAACTACTCCTGATCGCGCTGTTGCTGATGCCGCTTGCGGCCTGCGGCGACCCGAAGCCTTGTCCCTGGGATTGCACGCGCATGCGCGGGAACTGACGCAGCGTCAGCCTACTTGCCAACGGACTGCTTCTCCCGGACGCTGTGGCGACCCAAGGAGAAGCATTCATGGACCTCTGGCAGCTCGACGCGACCGACCTGGCGCGTCTCATCCGCACCGGCCAGGCCTCGGCCCGCGAGGCGGTCGACTCGGTGCTGGCCCGCCTGCACAAGGTCAATCCGGCGATCAACGCCGTGGTGCGCGTGCTCGAGGAGGATGCGAGGACCCAGGCCGCGACGGCCGACGCCGCCCGCGCCCGCGGCCATGCGCTACCGCCCCTGCATGGCGTACCGGTGACCACCAAGATCAATGTCGACCAGGCCGGGCTGCCGACCGACAACGGCGTGGTGCCGCTAAAAGACTTTGTCGCCACGGAAGACAGTCCGGTTGTTGCCAACCTGAAGCATGCCGGCGCCATCATCGTCGGCCGCACCAACGCGCCCGCCTTCTCCATGCGCATCTTCACCGACAACGCGCTGCACGGCCGCACGCTCAACCCGCGCGACCCCGCGGTGACGCCGGGCGGCTCGAGCGGCGGCGCGGGCGCGGCGGTCGCCACCGGCATCGGCCCGATCGCGCATGGCAACGACATCGGTGGCTCGGTGCGCATCCCCGCCTATTGCAACGGCGTGGTCGGCCTGCGCACGGGCTTTGCCCGCATCCCGTCGTTCAACCCGACCGCCGCCGCCACGGGACGCCCGATCGGCGCGGTCCTGATGGCGGTGCAGGGCCCGCACACGCGCACGGTGCGCGACGCGCGCCTTGCGCTCGAGGTCATGGCGCGCGGCGACCGCCGCGACTGGCGCTGGAACGACGTACCGATGCAGGGACCGCCACCGGCGCGGCCGATCAAGGTGGCGATCGTACCCGAGGTTCCGGGAGGTTTTAGCCACCCCGCGCAGGTGTCGGCGGTGCGTCAGGCCGGCAAGCATCTGCAGGCCGCGGGCTACGTCGTCGAGGAGATGCTGCCGCCCGACATCGAGCGCGGCGTCCAGCTCTGGCACGAGATCTGTGTCACCGATGTGCTGGGCGGCCTGTGGCCGACGATGCAGAAGATGGGCGACCCCGACGGCATCGCCGCCATGAGGGGCTGGCTCGACATCCACAAGCCGGTCGACCTCGCGACCTATGTCGCGGCCCTCACCGAGCGCGAAAGCCTGCTGTTCCGCTGGATGACTTTCATGCAGCAATGGCCGCTGGTGATCCTGCCCACGCTGTCCGACCTGCCGCCCAAGCAGGTGGCCGATATCACCCGCGACGGCCAGGCGACGGTGCTGGAAGCGATGCGCCCTGCCCTGCTCGCCCCGCTGCTCGGCCTGCCCGGACTTGCCGTCCCGGTCGGCAGCCACGGCAGGCTGCGTACCGGCGTCCAGATCATGGCCATGCGCAACCGCGAGGATCTCTGCCTCGACGCCGGCGAGGTCATCGAAGCGGCCGAGGGCGTCGTGATGCCGATCGATGCGGCGAAGAGCTGAGGTCCGCCCCATGACCGAAGCCCTGTTGCAGACCACCGTCGTCGGCTCCTACCCGCAGCCCGACTGGCTGGTGAATCGCGAGATGCTGTCGAAGGTCGTGCCGCGCACGCGCCTCCGGGAGATCTGGCGCGTGGCCGAGCCCTACCTGCAGCAGGCGCAGGACGACGCCACGCTGCTTGCCATCCGCGACATGGAGCGGGCCGGCATCGACATCATCACCGACGGCGAGATGCGCCGCGAAAGCTACTCCAACCACTTCGCAACCGCGCTTGAAGGCATCGATCAGGATAGTCCCGGCTACGTGACGACACGGTCGGGCCAGAAGACGCCGGTACCGCGTGTCGTCGGCAGGATCCGCCGCACACGGCCGGTCGAGGTGCGCGACATGCAGTTCCTGCGGGCCAACACCGACCGACCGGCCAAGATCACCCTGCCCGGCCCCTTCACGATGGGTCAGCAGGTCAAGGACGAGTTCTATCGGGACGCCGAAGCGATGTGCATGGACTACGCCGCGGCGGTGAACGAGGAGGCGCACGATCTGGTGAAGGCCGGCGCCGACGTGATCCAGCTCGACGAGCCGTGGCTGCGCAACAACCCCGAAGAAGCAAGTCGCTACGCCGTAAAAGTGATCAACCGGGCGCTAAAAGGCATCGCCGTGCCGACGGTGCTTCATCTCTGCTTCGGCTATGCCGCCGTGGTGCCCGGCCTCAGCAAGCCCTCGGGCTACACCTTCCTGCCGCAGCTCGCCGACACGATCGCCCAGCAGATCTCCATCGAATCGGCCCAGCCCAGGATCGACCTTGGCGTGCTGAAGGACCTTGCGCCCAAGAAGGTCATGCTGGGCGTCATCGACCTCAACGATCCCGAGATCGAAGCGCCACAGAAGATCGCCGAACGCATCCGCGCCGGCCTGAAGTATATGTCGCCCGAAAAGCTGCTGCCGGCACCCGACTGCGGCATGAAGTACCTGCCCCGCGCGACCGCCTTCGGAAAGCTGCAAGCGCTGGCGGCAGGTACGGCGATCGTGCGCCAGGAACTCGGCTAGCGGGCGATCGCGCGGCCGTCGGGATAGCTCGTGACCGACTTCTCGACATTGCCCCGCGTGGCCTTGCCGACCCAGTTCCCGTCGGGCCCTCGGCGCAGGTCGTGGATGTTCTTGTAACCCAGCGCCTGCAGCCGCGCCTTGGTGTCGGCGCTTCCCGTCGGATAGGCCGGATTGGGCTTCGTCTGCGCCGACGCGGCATTCGCCGCGCAAACCAGTGCGAGCGCCAGGGTGATCGACCTCATGACGCCAGCTTGCCCTTGAGCACCGTGCCGGCATAGGCGCCGGTCGCCTCGCCATTCTCGAACGCCACGGCGCCGTTCACCAGCGTGGCCCTGATGCCCTCGGCCTTCTGCACCAGGCGACGGGCACCGCCCGGCAGGTCCTTTTCCACGGTCGGCAGGCAGGGCCGGATGCCGTTTTCCTCGAACAGCACGAGATCGGCGCGATAGCCTTCGCGCACCAGACCGCGGTCGTCGAGTTCCCAGGCTTTGGCATTGTCGTGGGTCAGTTTCCTGACCGCCTGTTCCAGCGTGAAGGCGCCGCGCTTGCGCACCCAGTAGCTGAGCAGGTGCGTCTGCAGCGAGGAGCCCATTTCCTGCGCGACGTGAGCGCCCGAATCGGAGAAGGTCGCCAGCGTGCGCGGATGTCTCAGGATGCCCAGAACGTCGTCGGGCGATTCGTTGACGATGGGCTGGATATAGACCTGGTTCTCGTCGGCCAGCGACAGGTCGATCATGACCTCGACCGGATGCCGGCCGCTGGCGCGCGCGAGGTCGGCGACGGTCGGGTCCTCCCAGTCGACGCCCTTCATGGCAAACAGGTTGTTGTAGTCGGGCTTGCGCGGATCGGTGGTGGCCGCGCCGCCGCCCTGCACCGCCTTGTCGCGCGGCTTCATGCCGGCCTCGGCGGCCACCAACTCGCGCCGCACGGCGGGATCGGCCAGCCGACGCTTCTGCTCGTCGATCGGCAGATCGCGGATCTTGCGCCACGCCGGCAACACGTCGAACGGCAGGTAGGACTTCAGCGAAAAGATAGCGTTGATCGACCGCGTCGTGCCCTGGCCGTACATGCGGCCGCCGGCGGCCACCGTGTCGTCGATGTATTGGGTCTGGTAGTTCCAGCCGGTCGGGTCGTCGCCCTGCTTGGTCGCCAGCACGCCGAACATGATCGGCCGCCTGTAGGCCAGCGCCACCTCGCGCAGCCGCGCCAGAAAGGCGCGATGAAGCGCGCCGCTGCCGATGTCGGGACCAACCTGGAAGATGCCGGCGTCGAGTTCCGCCATCGCCGCCACGATACGGTCGATCTCCTGCCATTCGGCGATGCGACTCGCCACGGGCGCGTTGTCGGGCGTGACATGGGTCGAGGCGCGCGAGCTCGAGAAGCCCATCGCGCCGGCCCTTAGCGCCTCCTGCACGGCGGCGGCCATGCGGGCCATATCGTCTTCGGTGGCGGATTCCGACAAGGCACGGCGGCCCATGACATACATGCGCAGCGCCGAATGGCCGATATACATGCCGTAGTTGATCGCCTTGGGCAGGCGCTCGACGGTGGCGAGATATTCCGGAAAAGTCTCCCAGGTCCAATCGATGCCGGCGGCCATCGCCGCGGTCGGGATGTCTTCGACCGCCGAGAGGCAGCGCGCGTACCAATCGCGGTCCTCCGGCTTGCAGGGCGCCAGCGCAAAGCCGCAGTTGCTCATGATCACCGAGGTGACGCCGTGCCAGCACGAGCAGCTGCCGAGCGGATCCCAGGCGACCTGGGCATCCATGTGCGTGTGCCCGTCGATGAAGCCCGGTGAGACGATCAGGCCGTCAGCGTCGATGGCACGGGCCGCAGGAGACGTGACGCGACCGACCTCGACAATCCTGCCATCGGCGATCCCGACATCGGCCGTGAAGCGGTCTTTGCCCGAGCCGTCGACGACCGTACCGCCGCGGATGACGAGGTCGAGGGCCATCAGAGCCGGTCCTTCTGTTCGACGATCTTCCAGTAGGTGTCCTTGGCCGCGATCTTGCCGCCGCGGAAGGTGTAGATATCGCAGCCCTGGTAGTTGAGGTCCTCGCCGTCGGCGCCCTTGCCCTTCACGGTCCAGACCGAGATCGCGCGGTTGCCGGCGTAAATGTACTCCTTGTGGTCCCAGCGCATGTCGGGAATCACCTTGAAGCGGGCGGTGAGCGTCTTGCGGATCGCCTCCTTGCCCTTGAGCGTGCGGCCGACCGGCTCGGGCCCGCGCGCCAGCCAGAAGGTGGCATCGTCGGTGAAGCAGTCGACGATGCGCTCGACGTCGCGGCTGTTGAAGGCCGCCGAGATCGACTTCATGAGTTCAGGTGTGGCGATGTCGGGGTTTGCGGCTGTGATGTCCGGCATACGAAACCTCCCGCGCGGCTGGTTCGAAACGATTGCAGGCTTGCCCGGCCGCGGCAAGGCCGGTCGCCCTTTTCCGACGCAGGCGTGCTAGCGTGACGCCAACAAACGGGGGAAACGCGGTGTACGACTACATCATCGTGGGCGGCGGCTCGGCCGGCTCGGTCATGGCCAACCGGCTGTCGGCCCGCAGCGCCACCAAGGTGCTGCTGTGCGAGGCGGGCCAGGACACGCCGCCGGGCCAGGAGCCCAGGGAGATCGCCGACTCCTATTCCGGCACGGCCTATTTCGATCCGCGTTTCCACTGGACCGAGCTGAAGGTCCACACCCAGGTGGTGAGCCACAACAACCCGCAGGAGAACCGGCCACCGCTGCGCAAGTACGAGCAGGCCCGCGTGCTGGGCGGTGGCTCGTCGATCAACGGCCAGATGGCCAACCGCGGCGCGCCCACCGACTACGACGAGTGGGTGTCGCGCGGCGCCGCCGGCTGGGGCTGGAGCGATGTGCTGCCCTACTTCAAGAAGGTCGAGCGCGATCTCGACTTCGACGGGCCGCTGCACGGCAAGGACGGCCGCATTCCGGTGCGGCGCATTCCGCGCGAACACTGGGCGGGCCACGCCCGCGCCGTCGGCGAGGCATTCGAGGCGAAGGGCTATAAATTCCTGCCCGACCAGAACGGCGAGTTCGTCGACGGCTACTTCCCGGTCACCCATTCCAACGCCGAGGAGCGGCGGGTGTCGGCCGCCATGGGCTACCTCGACGCCGAGACGCGCAAGCGCCCCAACCTCACGATCTCGACCGATACCCAGGTCAAGTCGTTGCTGTTCGAGGGCACGCGCTGCGTCGGCGTGACGGCAGTGATCGGCGGCCAGGAGCGGGAGTTCCGCGGCCGCGAGATCATCCTGTCGAGCGGCGCCATCCACTCGCCCGCCCATCTGATGCGGGCCGGCATCGGACCGGTCGGCCAGCTCAGCGACCTCGGCATTCCCGTGATCTCCGCCCTGCCCGGCGTCGGCCAGCGGCTGATGGACCACCCGTCGATCGCGCTGTCCTCGTTCATCCGTCGCAGCGCGCGGCTGCGCGAGCACACACGCCGCCACATCCATGTCGGGCTGCGCTACTCGTCCAACCTGCCCGGCGTACCGAGGGGTGACATGTTCGTGGCCGTCGTCAGCAAGTCGGCCTGGCACGCCGTGGGCGAGCAGATCGCCTCGCTGCTCACCTTCATCAACAAGACCTACTCCGAGACCGGCCAGGTGAAGCTCGCCTCGCGCGACTGGCGGAGCGAGCCGGTGGTCGAGTTCAACCTGCTGTCCGACAAGCGCGACCTCGACCGGCTGATGAGCGGTTTCAAGCTGATGGCCGCCGTCCAGATGACCGAGGCGCTGCGCAAGGTGACCGACATCCCCTTCCCCGCCTCCTACAGCGACAAGGTGCGCCAGATCGGCGTGGTCAATGCCAAGAACAAGTGGCTGACCCGGGCGGTCGCCACCCTGCTCGACGGGCCGCAGGCGCTGCGCCGCTACATGATCGAGCGCTTCGTGGTCGAGGGCTTCACCTTCGAGCAGGTGATGGGCGACGACGAGGCGCTGGAAGCCTTCGTGCGCAAGGCCGCGATCGGCGTGTGGCATGCCTCCTGCACCTGCCGCATGGGCCGCGACGACGATCCGATGGCGGTGGTCGACACGCAGGGCCGCGTGCGCGGCGTCCAGGGCCTGCGCGTGGTTGACGCCTCGGTGTTCCCGGTCGTGCCTTGCGCCAACACGAACTTTCCCACCCTGATGACGGCGGAGAAGATCGCCGACACCATGACAAAGGCGAGTTAGATGACGGGGGTGGCCCGATGACCGGCAACGACCGCCTGCACCTGATCGGCTCGATCCCGCTCGACAATAGCGAGCAGGTCTTCCGCACGCTCGCGGCCGAGCTCGGCCCGTTCCTCAGCCGCATGCCCGACGGCGAGACCGGCGAGCGGTCGCGCTGGGTCTACTTCCAGCGCCAGATGCTGCTCGACCATCCGGCGATGGAGATCGATCCCACGGTGCCGCCCTACAAGTTCGTCCAGTGGGACGGCAAACTGGTGCGCGAGGTCGAGCAGGTGCGCTTCAAGCCCGGCGTCGACCCGGCCGCCGTGGTCTTCGAGACCGGCTACGACAAGGCGGCACTTGCGTCATGGGAGGTCTTCAGGCGTCTGCGCGGCGCCGGCGCGATCCCGGCCGGCATGCGCTTCCAGGTCTGCCTGCCGACGCCGCAGGCCAGCGGTTACCTCTATGTCAGCGGCCCGGCGCGCGAGACCTACTTCGCCGTCTACGAGCGGGCGCTCAAGACGGCGCTCGCCAACATCGTGGCCGCCGTCCCGCCCGGCGATCTCTGCATCCAATGGGACGTCTGTCAGGAAGTGCTGGCCTTCGAGAACTACTTCAAGGACCGTCCACCGCACTACAAGACCCAGATCT
Organism: Reyranella sp.; assembly: GCA_019745575.1. Classification (GTDB taxonomy): domain Bacteria; phylum Pseudomonadota; class Alphaproteobacteria; order Reyranellales; family Reyranellaceae; genus Reyranella. Next base: position 29,439 of record JAIETA010000127.1, read on the forward strand.
TCGACATGCTCGGCCGTCTGGGCGACGCCGTGCCGGCCGGCGTCGAGATGGGCTACCACCTCTGCTACGGCTCGCCGCGCGACGAACATCTTGTCCAGCCCGCGGATGCCGCGATCCTGGTCGAGATGATGAACGGCATCGCCGCCGCCACCCGGCGGCGCATCGACTTTCTGCACATTCCCGTGCCCAAGGGGCGCACCGACGAGGCCTACTACGCGCCCCTGAAGGCGTGGCGGCGGCCAACGGGAGCCCGGCTCTATCTCGGGCTGCTGCACTACGACGACGATACCGGCGACAAGGCACGCATCGCCGTGGCGCGGCGGTTCGCGGACGACTTCGGCCTGTCGGCCGAATGCGGCTGGGGCCGCACTGAACCCGGGCGCCTGCCCGGGCTGCTGAAAGGTCATCGAGTGGCGGCGGAGATGTTGTGATGGTCGAACGTGTTCTCGTGGTGGGTCCAAAGGATTGCCTGGCGATGGTCGACGAGATCGCGCCCAAGGGCTTCGAGGTGGTGAAGGCGCTGCACAATTCGCCCGAGCAGAAGGCCGCGCTGCCCGGCACCCACTACTTCGTGGGCTTCATCCAGCAGTACGTGACCGAGCAACTCTACAAGGATGCGCCGCACCTCAAGCTGGTGCAGATGCTGAGCGCCGGCTACGACCGGGCCGATCTGGCCGCCGCCGCCAAGAGCAAGGTACCGCGCTGCGCCAACGGTGGCGCCAACTCCGTCGCCGTCTCGGAGCACGCGCTGCTGCTGATGCTGGCAGTCTCGCGCCGGCTCATCACCCAGCACGCCAACGTGACGGCCGGCCGCTGGCACGGCAACGCCCCGCCCACCGTCCACGAGGTGCGCAACAAGGTGCTGGGCATCGTCGGCCTCGGCACCATCGGCAAGAAGGTGGCGCGGCTGGCGCTCGCCTTCGGCATGATCGTGCACTACTACGACATCGCCCGCCTGAAGGAAGACGAGGAAGACGCGCTCGGCGTGCGTTTCCGGCTGCTGCCGGAGATCCTGCGCGGCAGCGACATCCTCTCGCTGCACGTGCCGCTGAACGACTCGACACGCCATCTGATCGGCGCCGCCGAGCTCGCCGTGATGAAGAAGTCGGCGATCATCGTGAACACCTCGCGCGGCCCGGTGATCGACGAGAAGGCGATGACCGCGGCGCTGTCGGCCGGCCGGCTGTTCGGCGCCGGTCTCGACGTGTTCGACGAGGAGCCGACGCCGGCCGACAATCCGCTGCTGAAGCTCGATAATGTCGTGCTGACCGCCCATCTCGCCGGACCGACCTACGAGAGCAACGTCACCCGCCTGCGCAACGGCTTCGACAACGTCCAGCGCGTGGCGCGCGGCGAGCCCGCCCTATGGGTGGTGCCCGAACTGGCCTGAGTGCCTCCCGCTACGTCTCGAGCGGCGCCCGATTGGTCTCGGCCAGTCGCAGGACGGCAAGAAAGGACACCGCCGCCGCGGCCATGATCATGAAAGCGGGGCTAAAGCTGTTGCCGGTGCGATCGACCAGCCATGCCGCCACGGCAGGGCTCAGCCCGCCGACGATGCCAAGCGTGACATTGTAGCCCAGCGCGATGGCCGTACAGCGCACCGCCAGCGGCGCCGCCTCGACCAGGGTCGTGGGCAGCACGCCGATATAGCCGCCGAGGACCACGACGAAGCCCAGTTGGCCCAGCAGGACGAGGCCGGGCGTGCCATGGTGCATCAGCCAGAAGAACGGCAGCGCGCCCGCCACGCCCAGCACCGTGGCCGCCAGCAGAACCGGGCGGCGGCCAACCCGGTCCGACAACCAGCCCATCGCCACCATCACCGGCAGCAGCACGATCATGCTGAGGGTGTTGATTTCCAGCGCCACCGCGGGCGCCACACCGTCGACCAGTTGCAGCCAGCTCACGATGTAGACGAACATCAGGTAGAAGCCGACCGAGTTGAACACGGCGAGAGCCGCCAGACGGACCAGCAGCGGCGCGTGGTGGCGCAGCGTCTCGACGACCGGCGAGCGTTCGGTCAACCGTACTTTTGGAGCCTCGCCGGCCTGCCGTCGCAGCACGAATCCCGCCAGGCCGACGACAAGGCCGAGCAGGAACGGAATCCGCCAGCCCCACGCCTCCAGCGCCTCGGACGACATCACCGAGGCAAGCGCCGCGGCCGTCGCCGAGCCAAGCAGGATGCCGCCCACCGCGCCGCAGCAGGCGATCGCCCCGATGACGCCGCGCCGGTTCGGCGGCGCCCGTTCGACCATGAAGACGATGGAGGTGGTGTATTCCCCGCCGACCGACAGGCCCTGGAGCATGCGCAGCACCGTGAGCAGGATCGGCGCCGCCACGCCCAGCACCTGATACCCCGGCAGGACTCCCACCAGGAAGGTCGGCACCGCCATCGCCACGACCGAAATAGTGAGCGCCGTCCGCCGGCCAAGCCTGTCGCCGATATGGCCGATCAGCGCGCCCCCGACAGGCCGCATCAGAAATCCCACGGCGAAGATTCCGAACGCCGCCAGAACCTGCGCCACCGGATCCTCGCTGGGGAAGAAGGCGCGCCCGATGGCGGCGGCGAAGTAGCCGTAGACCGCGAAATCGTACCATTCCAGCACATTGCCGATGGCGCCGGCGGCGATCATGCGCCGTGTACTTCCAAATAGCACCGCTGCTCCCCTGCTGCGGTCGCACCGTAACGACCAGGCAGGCCTGGTTCAAACGCGGACGGACAGCAATTGCGCCTCCCGAAGGCGTCCGACCGCGTCGCGCACCGGACCGTCGAGGCCCGCGCCGCCGCCAGCGAGGTGGGTGGCGATCTCAGCCCGCATGCGGGGCTCCCAGAACTTGTTCAGGTGGTCGGCAATCGCCGCCGCCGGGTCCCTGCCACGCTGGGCGGCGAAGAAACGCCCGATCTGGTTGGCCATCCTCACCAGCTTGGCAATCTCCATAGGCCGCTACTCCGCCGCCGTCTTCTCGATGCGGCGACTGGCACGGGCGTGCTCGCCGTAGTCGCGCTGCCAGTCGCTCGGACCGTTCGACGGCGTCGCCTGGACGGCCGTCACCTTGTACTCCGGGCAATTCGTCGCCCAGTCGGAGTAGTCGCTGGTGACGACGTTGGCCTGCGTCTCGGGGTGATGGAAGGTCGTGTAGACGACGCCCGGCGCCACCCGCTCCGTCACGCGGGCCCGCAGCGTCGTGGCGCCGGTACGGCTGTCCAGCCTGATCCAATCGCCATCGCGCACGCCGCGCTGCTCGGCGTCATGCGGGTGGATTTCGAGAACGTCCGCGTCGTGCCAAATCACGTTGGCGGTGCGCCGCGTCTGGGCGCCGACATTGTACTGGCTGAGGATGCGACCGGTCGTCAGCAGCAACGGGAAGCGCGGGCCGACTTTCTCGTCCGTCGGCACGTACTCGGTGATGATAAAGTTGCCCTTGCCGCGGAGGAAGGCGTCGGCGTGCATTACCGGCGTACCGACCGGCGCCTGGGCGTTGCACGGCCACTGGACCGATCCCACCCGGTCGAGCAGCTCGTACGAAACGCCGGCGAAGGTCGGCGTCAGCCGGGCGATCTCGTCCATTACTTCGGAGGGATGGCCGTAGGACATGTCGAAGCCCATCGCGTGCGCGATGGCCAGCGTGATCTCCCAGTCGGCCATGCCGTTGCGCGGCGCCATCACGCGGCGTACCCGGTTGATGCGGCGCTCGGCGTTGGTGAAGGTGCCGTCCTTCTCGAGGAAGGTCGAGCCGGGCAGGAAGACGTGGGCGTAGGTCGATGTCTCGTTCAGGAACAGATCCTGCACGACCACACACTCCATCGCCGCCAGTGCCGCCGCGACATGGTGCGTGTTCGGGTCCGACTGCAGGATGTCCTCGCCCTGCACGTAGAGGCCCTTGAAGCTGCCGTCGAGGGCGGCGTCGAACATGTTGCCGATGCGCAGGCCGGGCTCGGCGTCGAGCGGACGGCCCCACGACGCCTCGAACGTCGAGCGCACGCCGTCGTCGGAGACGTGGCGATAGCCCGAGAATTCGTGGGGAAACGAGCCCATGTCGCAGGAACCCTGGACATTGTTCTGGCCACGCAGCGGGTTCACGCCGACACCCGGCCGCCCGATGTTGCCCGTCGCCATCGCAAGGTTGGCGATGGCCATCACCGCGGTCGATCCCTGGCTGTGTTCGGTGACGCCGAGGCCATAGTAGATGGCGCCGTTGCCGCCGGTGGCGAACAGCCGGGCGGCGCCGCGGATCGCTTCGGGTGGTACGCCGGCCAGCGGACCGACCGTCTCCGGACTGTTCTGCGACTCCGACACGAAGGCCGCCCAGTACTCGAACGCCTGCAGGTCGCAGCGCTCGCGGACGAATGCCTGGTTCACCAGCCCTTCGGTCACGATCGTATGGGCAAGCGCATTGAGGATCGCCGCATTGGTGCCCGGCCGCAGCGCGAGATGGAAGGCCGCCTCGACGTGCGGCGTGCGCACCAGGTCGATCCGACGAGGGTCGATCACGATCAGCTTCGCGCCCTGGCGCAACCGCTTCTTCAGGCGCGAGGCAAAGACGGGATGGGCGTCCGTCGGATTGGCGCCGATCACGATCACCACATCGGCGTGCTCGACCGAGTCGAAGTCCTGGGTTCCCGCCGACGCGCCGAAGGTCGACTTCAGGCCGTAGCCGGTCGGCGAATGACAGACGCGGGCGCAGGTGTCGATGTTGTTGTTGCCGAAGCCGGCGCGCACGAGTTTCTGGACGAGGTAGGTCTCCTCGTTGGTGCAGCGCGACGAGGTGATGCCGCCGATCGAGCGGCGGCCGTGCTTTTCCTGGAGGCGCTTGAATTCCGACGCCACCCGGCCGATCGCCTCGTCCCAGCTCACCTCGCGCCATGGCTGGTCGATGCGTTCCCGTACCAGCGGCTTCAGGATGCGCTCGCGGTGGTTGGCATAGCCCCAGGCGAAGCGGCCTTTTACGCAGGAGTGCCCGTGGTTGGCCTTGCCCTCCTTGGACGGCACCATGCGCACCAGCTCGTCACCCCTCATCTCGGCCTTGAAATTGCAGCCGACGCCGCAGTAGGCGCACGTCGTCACCACCGAGTGCTCCGGCACGCCGGTCTCGATGACGGTCTTTTCCATGAGGGTCGCCGTCGGGCAGGCTTGCACGCAGGCGCCGCAGGACACGCACTCCGAGTCGATGAACTTCTCAGCCATGCCGGCCGAGACAGCCGAGTCGAAACCGCGGCCCTGAATGGTGAGCGCGAACGTGCCCTGCACCTCCTCGCAGGCGCGCACGCAGCGCGAACAGACGATGCACTTTGACGGATCGAAGGTGAAGTAAGGATTGGACTCGTCCTTGGCGGCGTCGAGGTGGTTCTCGCCCTTGTAGCCGTAGCGCACCTCGCGCAGGCCGACGGCGCCCGCCATGTCCTGCAGCTCGCAATCACCGTTGGCGGCGCAGGTCAGGCAATCGAGCGGGTGGTCGGAGATGTAGAGCTCCATCACGCCGCGGCGCAGGCGCTTCAGACGCTCGGTCTGGGTCGACACGACCATGCCTTCCGCCACCGGCGTCGTGCAGGAGGCGGGCGTGCCCGGACGCCCGGCGATCTCGACCAGACACAGCCGGCAGGAGCCGAACGCCGCCAGCGAATCGGTGGCGCAGAGTTTAGGCACCTGGATGCCCGCGGTCATGGCGGCGCGCATGATCGAGCTGCCGGCGGGCACGGTCACGCGGTTGCCGTCGACAGTCAGGCCGACGGCTTCTGCCGACGGACTGGCGGGGGTTCCGTAGTCGAGCTCGGGCACCAACGGCATGGCCGGATCCTCGCTAGGCCACCGTCGCCGGCAGCCGCCGGCGGCGGAAGTCCTCGGGAAAATGCCGGATCGCACTCATCACCGGAAAGGGCGTAAATCCTCCCAGGGCGCACAGCGACCCGTCGCGGAGAGTCTGACAGAGATCCTCGATCAGCGCGAGGTTGGCGTCGCGGTTTTCGCCGGCCAGGATGCGGTCGACCGTCTCCTTGCCGCGGACGGCCCCGATGCGGCAGGGCGTGCACTTGCCGCACGATTCGATGCCGCAGAACTCCAGGGCGAAGCGCGCCTGGTGGGCCATGTCGACGGTATCGTCGAACACCACGACGCCGCCATGGCCGACCAGCCCGTCGCGCGCCGCAAACGCCTCGTAGTCGAACGGCGTGTCGAACAGCGCCGGCGGAAAGTAGGCGCCGAGCGGGCCGCCGACCTGCACGGCGCGGACCGGCCGGCCGCTGGCCGTGCCGCCGCCCACCGTCTCCACGAGCTTGCCCAGCGTCAGCCCGAACGGCGCCTCGAACAGGCCGCCGTGACGGACGTTGCCGGCGAGCTGGATCGGCATCGTGCCACGCGAGCGGCCCGTGCCGAGCGCGGCGTAGGCTGCCGCGCCATCGGCCAGAATCGCCGGCACGGTGGCCAGCGTGACCAGGTTGTTGACCACCGTCGGGCGGCCGAACAATCCGCGATGCGCCGGCAGCGGCGGCTTGGCACGCACCTGCCCGCGCCGGCCTTCGATACTTTCCAGCAGCGCCGTCTCCTCGCCGCAGACATAGGCCCCTGCCCCGACCCGCACTTCGAGGCCGAAGCCGTCAAGGACGCCGGCGTGCCGCGCCGTGGCGATGGCCCGCTCCATGGCGAGGATGGCATCGGGATACTCGGAGCGGATGTAGAGATAGCCCATGGCCGCCCCGACGGCGTAGCCCGCGATCGTCATGCCCTCGATCACGGCGAACGGATCGCCTTCCATCAGCATGCGGTCGGCGTAGGTTCCCGAGTCGCCTTCGTCGGCGTTGCACACGATGTATTTCGTGCCGGCCGGCGTGTCGGCCGCAGTCTGCCATTTGACGCCGGCCGGAAAGCCCGCACCGCCGCGACCGCGCAGGCCCGATGCCGTCACCTCGGCGACCGTGCCGGCCGGCCCCAGCTCGCGGGCGCGCGCCAGACCGCGATAGCCGCCGTGGGCGCGGTAGTCGTCCAGAGACTGCGGATCGACGATGCCGCAGCGCGCAAACGTGACGCGCGTCTGGCGCTTCAGGAAGGGAATCTCCTCCGGCCGCCCGAGTCGCAAGGCATGCGGCTTGCCCTCGAGCAGGCCGGCATCGAGCAGCCCCGCGACGTCGGCAGCCGCCACCGGTCCGTAGGCGATGCGCCCGTCGGCCGTCTCGACCTCGACCATCGGTTCCAGCCAGAACAACCCGCGCGATCCGGTGCGGACGATCGCCGCCGCCAGGCCACGCCGCTCGATGCCCGCCTGCAGCGCGGCAGCGACACGGTCGGCGCCGACCGCCCGGGCCGCGGCGTCGCCGGGAACAAGGATCCGCGTCGTCACGGCTCCACCTCGCGGACGATGTCGTCGAGCGTCGCACGGTCAAGGCGGCCGATCGGCTGGCCGTCGAGCATCGCCGCCGGGGCGCAGGCGCACAGACCCAGGCAGTAAGTGGCCTCCACGGTGAGACGACCGTCGGCGGTCGTGCCGTCCCAGCCGATCGCGAAGCGATCGAGCAGCTGCCGTGCCAGCACCTCGCCGCCCATCGACTGGCAGGCCTCGGCGCGACACAGTTTCAGGACATGCCGGCCGGCCGGCGCCCGCCGGAAGTCGCGGTAGAAGCCCACGACGCCGTGCACCTCGGCCCTGGTCAGGTTGAGCGCCTCGGCCACCGCCACCACCGCCTCGGCGGAAACGCAGCCGAACGCCGTCTGAAGGTCGTGCAGGATGGGCAGCAAAGGTCCCGGCCGGCCAATGTGCCGGCCAATGATCGCACTGCCCTCGGCTTCGCTCCACGCCGCCACGGCAACCCCGCTTCGCGCGGCGGATCCTAAGCCCATCCGAGCCGGCGGCCGCCGCGCCGCATCGACCCTATCAAGGTGGGACGGATTGCGGCTCAGTTCAAGCCGCGCGCTTCCCCTTGGGTGCAGCGCCGGGTATCACGGCAGCGAAAGAACAGTCCGACAGGAAGGACGGGTTTCCGTGGGCCTCACGTTTCCGAACACCTTCTTCTACGAGTTCGTCACTCTGTTCACCGTGCTCTGCCCGCCGGCGACGATCCCGATCTTCCTGGCAGTCACCGCAGGCTTGGATCAACGCCAGGCGCTATTGGTCGCCTGTTACGCTTCGAGCGCCGCCTTCCTGGTCTTGCTGTTCTTCATCGTCGCCGGCCAGAATCTGCTCGTGGCGCTGAATATCCCCATGGAGTCGTTCCAGATGGCGGGCTCGATCGTCCTGCTGCTGTTTGGCCTGAAAATGGTGCTAGGCACCGTGATCGAAGAGGCCGAGGAAGTTCCCGAAGGCACCACGCTGATGCAGCGCTCGATCTACCCGCTGGCCATGCCCGGCATCGCCGGCGCCGGCGCCATGCTGACGGTGGTCCAGCTGACCGACAACAACGGCCGCACGGTCGCCGAGCAGGCCGCCACCACCGGCGTCCTGGCCGTCTGTCTGGCGATCTTCTTCGTTCTGTTCGCTCTGTCGCGGCTGATCTTCCGGCTGATCGGACTGGCCGGCATCGAGATCGTCAGCCGAGTGTTCGGCCTGATCCTGGCGAGCATCGCCGTGACCAACATGATCGTGGCCATAAAACTCAGCTTCGGGTTGGGCTGATCCGGTGCGCCGCCGCGGTGTGCTCCACCGAGCGGCCGTTGCCGCCCTGCTGGTCGCCGTGTCGGTGGCCGCCGGTCTCGCCGTGCTCGAAGGGCTGACCCGCCTGCTCTTCCCGGCGTTCGATCCCTCGGGACAGATCGTTTTCGATCACGCCGCAGGGCCGCTGATGCTGGCCCGCCCCGGCAGCGCGGTGCGCCAGGCCAAGAACACCGGCGACTTCGACGTCGCCGTCGCCATCAACCGGCACGGCCTGCGCGATGCGAAGGACATCGCACGGGCCACCGCGGACGACCTCGCCGTGGTCGGCGATTCGTTCGCCTGGGGCTGGGGCGTCGAGGCCACGGAACGGTTCTCCGACCAGCTCGAGCGCCTGACCGGCCGCACCACCTACAACCTCGCCACGCCGGCTGATCTCGATGGCTACGGGGCCCTGCTCGACTATGCGAAGTCGCTGGGCGCCCGCATCGGCCAGGTCGTCGTCGCGGTCTGCCTCGAAAACGACCTGCACCTCTACGGCACGGATGCCCCCTCCGACGACGATGTCGGGCGACCTTCGTGGAAGGGCTGGCTGACCGGCCACTCGGCCGCCTACCGCCTCCTGACGACGGTCGCCCACCAGACGCCGTGGCTGAAGACGCTGGCCGTGCACGCCGGCGCGATCGTTCCCAACCTGAAGGGCATTTCCCGCAACAGCTACGCCGCCGACGTCATCGACTCCTCGGCCGACCGGCTGGCGGCGATCGGCCGCCAGTATCGCCTGCTCGTGGTCCTCATCCCCTCGCGCGCCCTGTGGGTCGGCGACAACCGCGCGGTCGAGGACCGCGTGCATGCAGCCTTTGCCGCCGCCCTGGCGCAACGCGGTGTGAGGGTTCTCGACCTGCGCCCGCTCTTCGAGGCCGGCGGAACGCCGCTTGCCTTCCACTTCGCCAACGACGGACACTGGAACGCCCGCGGCCATCGCCTGGCAGCGGAGGCGGTCGCCCGCTGCCTGACGCAGCCTGCCGGCAACGAGGCCTGCCGCTAGAACGCACGTCAATGATCGCTGACGCCGCCTTCGAGCGCGGCGTGCGTCGTCGCCGTCATGGGCGCGATGCCGAAGGCGCGGTGCAGGCGGCCCAGCATGATGAAGGCGCCGATCACCAGCCCGAGTTCCACGATCTCCTCGGGCGTGAAGAGGCTGCCGAGTTCGGCCATGAACGAATCGTCGATCGTCTCGTGCCCGGCGGCCAGCCTGACGGCGAAGTCGACGGCGCCCGCCTCGCGCGGCGACATCGCGCGCCGGCCGTCGAGTTTGGGCAGCAGGTCGTCGTAGAGACCGGGAGCCCGATCCTCGGGCTCTCGCGCCGTCAGTCAACGCTGGCAGTCGTTCAGACCGGCGATCCTGAGCCGCACCAACTCCTTCAGGGCGAACGGCAGGACGCCGCCGTACTTGAGCGGGCGATAGAAGTCGAGGAAGCGGCCGAACGCCTGCGGACTGTGGCCGTAGGTGGCGAACATCTCGTCGCCGGTGCGGCGGTGAAGTTCGCGCAGCCCGTCGTGGGCGATCGCGGCGGTCGGCAGCAGCGGCAGTCTCGCCATGACGCGACTGCACCACAGCGACACCAAGGGGTCAACGCGAGGTGGCGGCGCGCCGTCGCCGCTGGCCGTCGAAAGCGGGAGATAATGGCGGAGAGGAAGGGATTCGAACCCTCGATAGGGGTTTACCCCCTATAACGGTTTAGCAAACCGCCGCCTTCGACCGCTCGGCCACCTCTCCGCGGCCCGCTAAAGCCCCGGCGGTCGATATCCACGACGGATGCGCGGCGGTTCTAGCGGCGGCATCCCGGGGTGTCAAACCGCAGGGCAGTTTCGCAAGGCTTTTCAGCCTCTTGGCGCCATCGCCCGGCGCATGCGACGGTGCCGCATGACATCCTCGGCCTCGATCGACATGCTGCAGCGCCTGGTGGCGTTCGACACAACCTCGCGCAACTCCAACCTCGACCTGATCCGCTTCATCCAGGCCTATCTCGATGGGCACGGCGTCGCCAGCACCCTGGTGCCCAACGACGAGGGCACCAAGGCCAACCTGTTCGCCTCGATCGGACCCGAGCGCGAAGGCGGCATCGTGCTGTCGGGTCACACCGACGTCGTGCCGGTCGACGGCCAGGCCTGGGTGAGCGACCCCTGGACGCTCACCGAGAAACCCGACGGCAATCTCTACGGCCGCGGCACCTGCGACATGAAGGGCTTCATCGCCGCCTGCCTCGCCCACGTGCCGGCACTGAAGACGGCAAAGCTGAAGGTGCCGATGCACTTCGCCTTCAGCTACGACGAGGAGATCGGCTGCCTCGGCGCCCACTCGCTGGCCGAGCGGCTGGTCGGCTCGGTGCCGCGGCCGCAGGCGGTGATCGTGGGCGAGCCCACCATGATGGGCGTGGTCAACGCGCAGAACGCCGGCGGCGGCATCATCACCACCTTCACCGGCGTCGAGGCGCATTCCTCGATGACCCATCTCGGCGTCAGCGCCATCCATTTCGCCGGCGACTTCATCCACTGGCTGAACGAGCTGCAGGTCGAGCTGGCGCAAAGGAAGCGCACCGACATCGACACCGTGCCCGGCCACACCACCATCAACGTCGGCATCGTGAGCGGCGGCACCGCCGGCAACATCCTGGCCCGCGAATGCACGCTCAACTGGGGCTATCGCACCTTGCCCGGCGACGATGCCTGGGAAGTCCAGCGCCGTGCCGAGAAGTACGTGGCCGAGCTGCTGCTGCCCCGGATGAAGGCCAGGCATCCCGACGCCGACATCTCCATCCGGCGCCGCTCCTTCGTACCTGGGCTGAAACCAGAGGAGAACGAGGCGGCGGCGACGCTCGCCCTGCAATGGACCGGCGGCAACCGCACCTACGCCGTGCCCTACGGCACCGAGGCCGGCATCTTCCGCGGCCACGGCATCCCGACCGTCATCTGCGGCCCCGGCGACATTTCCCAGGCGCATCAGCCCAACGAGTTCGTCGCCCGCTCCCAGATGGATGCCTGCGACACCTTCATCGCCCGCATGATCGGCTGGGCCGAGCGCCAGTAGCGGGCAGACATCCCGTGTTCCGATCCCGGCCGTGTTCCGATCCAGGCCGTGTTCCGATCCTGGGTCGATGGGCGACACAATCCGCCCCTGTCAACGCCTTGATCCGCCTCGCTTAACCGCCAGTCAGGCCGGACTCGGCGAGTCCGGCTCCCTCGGACATTTGGCCCCGCCGCCTTTCATTTCCTATCAAAGAATACCCGGCACGTAAGAATCTAGCAGCCGTCGTGGTCGTCACTCGTTAACATCCTATAGAACGCCTATCGACGCGTCAAGCTTGACGCCAGCCACGCCGTGCCTCCCGATCTCTCGCCATGAAAAGTCCGCCCTTCGCCCGCCGCCGCGCCAGCCGCCGGCGGTTCCTGAAGTACCTCGCCGCCAGTCCACTCGCTGCCACCGGCGAGGCCGCCTGGGCGCAGGCGGCCGGCGCGCCGGACAAGACGATCGCCGCGCCGGGCGAGGCGCTCAACGTGTTCGACTTCGAGCCGGCGATGCAGAAGGCGGTACCGCCGGCGCACTTCGCCTACATGGCGACCGGCAGCGACGGCGAAGCGACGCTGCGCGCCAACCGCGAAGGCTTCCAGAAGTTCCAGCTCCGGCCGCGCCGCCTGATCGATGTGACCTCGCCCGACCTCGGTATGGAACTATTCGGTCGTCGCTATGCCAGCCCGATCGCGATCGCCCCAACCGGCTCGAACCGCGCGTTCCACGAGGACGGCGAACTCGCCGTCGCCCGCGCCGCGCGCGCCGGCGACCACCTGCAGATGCTGTCGACCGTGGCAACCGCCTCGATCGAGGAGGCGATCGCGGCGCGCGGCCAGCCGCTGTGGTTCCAGCTCTATCCGACCAACAAGTGGGAGCTCGGCGAGGCGATGGCCCGGCGCGCCGAGAAAGCCGGCGTGGAGACCATCGTGGTGACGGTCGACGTGCTGGCGCGGCAGAACTGGGAGACGCTGGCACGTGCCTGGCGCGCCGATCCCCGTTCCTGCGCCTCGTGCCACGGCCTGGGATTGAAGAGCTTCGTCGAACGTAAGCCCAATTTCAGCGGCCTCGACGTTTCCAGCATCACCAGCACCGGCGCCACCAACCTCACCTGGGATTTCCTGAAGCGCCTGCGCGACATGGTGAAGACGCGGATCGTCGTAAAGGGACTGCTGACGCCCGAGGACGCGCTGCTCGCCGTCGACAATGGACTCGACGGCATCGTGGTGTCGAACCACGGCGGCCGCGCCGAGGACAACGGCGTCTCGACCATCGAGGTGCTGCCCGAGATCCTCGAGGTGGTCGACGGCCGCGTGCCCGTGCTGGTCGACTCGGGGTTCCGCCGCGGTACCGACATCGTGAAGGCGCTGGCCATGGGCGCGCGCGGCGTCTGCATCGGCCGGCCCTACCTGTGGGGGCTGGGTGCCTTCGGCCAGGCCGGCGCCGAGCGCGTGCTCGGCCTGCTGATGCAGGAGACCCGCGCCGCCATGATGCAGATGGGCGCGCCTTCACTGAAACAACTCACGCCGACCATGGTGAAACGGGCATAATGCCGGCATGGCGATAGAGCTTCTCACCGTCTTCCACACCACGATCAGCCTGGTGGCCATCGCCGCCGGCCTCGTCGTCGTGTGGGGCATGCTGGGGGCGCAGCGGATGACGGGCCTCACCGCCCTGTTCCTGGCGACGACGCTGGCCACCAGCGCGACGGGGTTCCTCTTCCCCTTCACGCGGTTCGGGCTGGGCCACGGCATCGGCCTGCTGTCGCTGGTCGTGCTGGTGCCCACCCTGCTGGCGCTCTACCGCTTCCGCCTGAGCAGACCATGGCGCTGGATCTACGTCGTGGGCGCCGTCGCCGTCTTGTGGCTCAACGTCGTCGTCGGCATCGCCCAGCTGTTCGGCCGGGTGGCGTTCCTGCGCGCGCTGGCGCCGCGACAATCCGAGCCGCCGTTCCTGATCGCCCAGCTCACCGTCCTGGCGCTCTTCATCCTGCTGGGCGCGCTCGCGGTGCGCCGTTTCCGCCCCGTCGCGCCGGCCTAAGACCCGGCGCAGAGCGCCTGTTCGGTGCGGAACACGGCGTGCTGGCCGAAGCGCTGGTTGTAGGCCGCGACGATCTCGCGGACCTTCTCGTGGTGCGCCGGCGCGTCGAACACCACGACGATCAACAGCTTGGTCCGCTCGCGCCCGTCCTGGTTCGCCACGGCGCGGGACTGGCCGGCCACGTTGATCACGCTGAGGCCGTCGGGAAAGCGCGGCGTCACGACCTCGGCCACGAACGCCGCCCACTCCGCCTCGCTCACCTCGCCACCCGGTTTGTCGCGTCCGAAGTAGAGATTGACCTCGACCGCCGGCTTGAGCGGCGCGGTACAGGCGGGAGCCGATGGCGGCGACTGCGCGCTGGATTGCGAGCCGGCGGCCAGGCCGCCCAGCGCCAGAAGAAAGAAGAAAGCGAGTTTCGTCATTGCACCAGATTTCATGGCCTGAAACGCGCCACTCCAGTGGCACACTCCCCAACTAGTTCAGATACGGCACCGCCATGCCCTTGGTCACGGCGGGTCGGGCGTTGACGATGTCGTACCAGCGCTTGACGTTGGGAAAGTCGGCGAGGTTCACGGTGTGCCACTCGTGGCGTGCCGCCCAGGGGAAGATCGACATGTCGGCAATGGTGTAGTCGGCGCCGACCACGAAGGCGTTCGCGGCGAGCTGCTTGTCGAGCACGCCGTAGAGGCGCTTGGCCTCGTCGACATAGCGCTTGATGCCGTACTCGACCTTGGACGGTGCGGCGCGCAGGAAATGATGCGCCTGGCCCAGCATCGGACCGAAGCCGCCCATCTGCCACATCAGCCATTGCAGCGTGTCGTAGCGGCGGGCGCCGTCGGCCGGCAGGAACTTTTTCGTCTTCTCCGCCAGGTAGATCAGGATCGCGCCCGACTCGAAGACGCTGAGCGGCTTGCCGCCCGGCCCGTCGGGATCGACGATGGCGGGGATGCGGTTGTTGGGGCTGATCGCCAGGAACTCGGCCTTGAACTGTTCGCCCTTGGAGATGTCGACCTTGTGGACGCTGTAGGGCAGCCCGCATTCTTCGAGCATGATGGAGACCTTGCGGCCGTTGGGCGTGCCCCAGGTGTGAAGTTCGATCATCCCGACAATTCCCCGTTCATTGCAAAAGAGTTCAGCCGCCGTTCAGGCGAAGTCGCTGTCGTTGTTGCCGTCGTCGAAGCCCGCGGTGTCGTAATCCTCGGCAGGCTGCGGCGGCTCGGCGGACGCCT
>JAIETA010000336.1 GCA_019745575.1 Reyranella sp.
CATCATCCGCACGCCGGCTGGATCCTGACGGCGCCGACCGACGTGCCGTTCCTGCCGCTCGATCTCACGGTGCGGCTGTGCGGGCACATGCATGTGCCGGAACCTGACGTGCTGATGGTCCGCCATGGCAAGCGGCGCGAGCACACGATCGCGGTGTGGTCGGTGAAACTGGTGGCCGACCTCAGGCGCGCCGTGCTGGAGGAGGGCGTGCGCCGCGTAGAAGATTTCGCCCGGCGCTACGATTTCGCCGAGCTCGCCTGGCCGGGCGGGGCGGCGCCGTTCCTGAACGTCAACACGCCGGCCGAGTTCAGCCGGGCGCAGGCGCGGCTGGCCTCAAGTTTCCGTGACCGCCGGCTATCGAAACGATAGCCGTGGTGTGACGGCGGGCGCGGCGGGGCCGGCGTACAATGGCTCCGTCATCACAGAAGGAGCATCGCATGACCAAGACCCGCATCGCCATCGCCTCGGCCCTCGCCGCCGCCCTCGTCCTGCCGGTGGCGGCCCAAGCCCAGGGCAACACCGAGAAGTGCTACGGCATCGTCAAGGCCGGCAAGAACGACTGCCAGACCGCCACCTCCTCGTGCGCCGGCACGTCCAAGAAGGACGCGCAGGCGGATGCCTGGATCTCGGTGCCCAAGGGCGCCTGCGAGAAGATCGTCGGCGGCAAGCTCGCCGCCAAGTAGTCGAATGGGCAAGGTCGCCGGCATCGGACTGCGTTCGCCGCATCTGGCGGAGATCGGGCGCGACCGGCCGGCGACCGCCTTTCTGGAAATCCATGCCGAAAACTACCTCGCGGGTTCGCCGGCGCTGCAGGCGGTCGAACGGCTGCGCGCCGACTACGCCTTCTCGGTCCATGCCGTCGGCCTGTCGCTGGGATCGGCCGAAGGGCTCGACGCGGCCCATCTCGCGCGCGTCGCCGCCCTCGTGAAGCGTCTAGAGCCGGCCTACGTCTCGGACCATCTGTCGTGGAGCGTGAGCGGCGGCCGCTACTTCAACGACCTGCTGCCGCTGCCCTATACGGAGGAAGCCCTCGACGTCGTCGTGCGCAACGTCGTCCAGCTGCAGGACGCTCTGGGCCGGCAGGTGTCGATCGAGAACCCGTCCTGTTACCTGGGCTTTGCCCACTCGACCTTGAGCGAGCCGGAATTTCTCGATGCGCTGGTGCGGCGGAGCGGCTGCGGCCTGCTGCTCGACGTGAACAACATTGTCGTGACGGCACACAACCTCAGACTCGACCCCCGCGCCTGGCTGTCCGGCCTGCCGGCCGCGGCGATCACCCAGTACCACCTGGCCGGCCACGCGGTGAACGATTCCGACGGCGAGCCGATCCTGATCGACGACCACGGCAGCCGCGTCGGCGACGGCGTCTGGACGTTGTTCGAGGACGTCGTGCGATGCTACGGCGTGCGGCCGACCCTGGTCGAGTGGGATACCGACATTCCGGCCCTGCCGGTCCTGCTCGAGGAAGCCGCCCGGGCCGACCAGGTCGTTCAAGGGGTGGGTCGCGATGCCGTTCGCGCTGCCTGACCTGCAGGCGGCCTTCGCCGCCCATCTTGCCGGCGAGGAACGCGGCGAGCTGATTGCCGCCGTGATCGGCGATTCGATTCCGGCCGCGGCCCGGCTGCGCGTCTATCGGCACCACGTGCAGCACAGCCTCGCCAGCGCGCTGGCAGCCACCTTTCCGACGGTCCAGGCGCTGGTCGGCGACGATTTCTTCCGGGCGCTGGCGCGCGCCTTCGTGGTGCGGACGCTGCCCTGCCAGCCGGTGCTCGCCGAGTACGGTGCGGGTTTCGCGGATTTTGTCGCGGACCACGAGCCGGCGCGCACGCTGCCCTATCTGGCCGACGTCGCGCGCCTCGACTGGGCGCTCAACACGGCGTTCCATGCCGCCCCGGCGCCGGCGCTCACGCCGGCTATGCTGGCGGCGGTCGAGGCGGAGCGGCTGCCGTCGCTCGGCCTGCGGCTGTCGGATGGCGTCTTGCTGGTCCGCTCGGAATTCCCGATCGATCGCATCTGGGCGGCCAGCCAGCCCGGCGCGTCGCTCGAGCAGGTCGATATCTCGTCGGGCGGCGCCGACCTTCTGGTGATGCGCCGCCCGGACGATGCGGCGTTCGTCCCGCTGGCCGCCGGCGAGGCCGCCTTCGTGGCGTCCCTCGATGCCGGCAACCCGCTGGCGGACTCGGCGGAGGCGGGACTGCGCGCCGACCCCAGCTTCGACCTGTCCACGGGATTCGCCCGGCTGCTCGCTCTCGGGGTATTTGCCGCGCCGCAGCAATGAGTCTGCAGAGGTCTCGAAAAGGCCCTAGATAAAGGGATTGCACGGCAACTGTCTTTTGCTGCAGTGCACGGCAAGAATTCGTCGGCGATCATGAACCATCTTGCAGGGAAGCCGACCATCCCTATACTCCGCGCGCCTTAAAAGTCCGCCTTCCCCCGAGGTGGATGGGCAGTCGCTGCGAGTGGAGTTGCCGACGATGTCGATTACGTTGCCGCAGAATTATCGTCCTACCGACCGCGAATCCTTCATGAACCCGATGCAGCAGGAATACTTCCGCCAGAAGCTGCTGAAGTGGAAGAACGAGCTGATCGAGGAATCCAACCAGACGCTGCAGAACATGCAGGAAGAGAGTCTGGCTCAGCCCGACCTCGCCGATCGCGCCACTGCCGAGACCGATCGCTCCCTCGAACTGCGCACCCGCGACCGGTTCCGCAAGCTGATCTCCAAGATCGACCAGGCCATGAAGTCGATCGACGAAGGCACCTACGGATACTGCGAGGAGACCGGCGAGCCGATTTCCCTGAAGCGGCTCGAAGCGCGGCCGATCGCGACGCTCTCGGTCGAGGCCCAGGAGCGGCACGAGCGCCTGGAGCGCACGCGCCGCGACGAGGGTGCCGACTGAATACCTTCTACCGGGCCTTCGCCTCCGCCTGCATGTCCTGACGCCTGAGCACACGGCCGGCCCGGCCTCCGCCAGGCTCGCCGCCCTGCCAGACGACCCGGCCGTTGCACAGCACGGCCTCGATGCCCCTGGCAGGCGAGATCGGCTTCTCGAACGTCGCCGTGTCGATCACCGTCGCGGGATCGAAGATGCAGATGTCGGCATAGAAGCCGGGCTTTATCTCGCCACGTCCGGTGAGATGGAAGCGCTGCGCCGAGTAGGACGTCATGCGGCGCACGGCGTCTTCCAGCGGGAACAGTTTTAGCTCACGTGAATAGTGACCGAGCACGCGGGGAAAGGTGCCCCACAGGCGCGGGTGCGGATGGGCGTCGAAGGGGATGCCGTCGGAGCCGATCATGGCGCCGGGATGGGCCATCGCCGCCTGCACGTCCTTCTCGTCCATCATGAAGTAGATCGCGCCGGCAGGCTGGAGACGGTCGGCGGCCTCCTTCATCGTGCAGCCCATCTCCCGGGCGATGTCCTTGAGGTCGCGACCGCTCATCCCGGCCACCTTGTCGGACCAGGTGATCAGTACCTTGTCGGCGCGTTCCAGCATGTCGGAGCGCAGGATCGTCGAGCCGGCAACATACGGATAGACGTCGAAGGCGATCTGCTGCTGCTTCATCGCGTCGGTGAACTTGGGCAGCGTCTCCACCATGCGGCCGAAGTTGGAGCGGCCGGAGCATTTGTGGTGCGAGACGATGATCTCGGCACCGGCGCGGCGGCCGATTTCGAAGGTCTCGTCCATCGCCTTGAGGATATGGTCGCCTTCGTCGCGCATGTGCGCGGTGTAGACGCCGCCCCACTTGGCGAGAGGGGCCGCGACCTCGGCGACCTCGTCGGTCGAGGCCGCGTTGGAGACGGCGTAGAAGAGGCCGCTCGACATGCCGATGGCGCCCTGTTCGAGGCTTTGGTCGAGCAGCTCGCGCATCTGCTCGATTTCGGGCCCGCTGGCGACGCGGCCGAGATCGTCGCCCATGGCGTTCATGCGTAGCGTCCCGTGGCCGATCAGGAAGGCGCCGTTGATCGCGGGCCTGGCCGCCTCGACCTTGCTGGCGAACTCGGCGAAGTCCTTCGAGACGTTTTCCTTCTTCTTGATGATCAGCGACATCCAGTGGCCGACGTCGGTGCGCAGGTAAGGCGCGGCGGAAACACCGCAGTTGCCGCACACAACCGTTGTCACGCCCTGGCTCGCCTTCATCGCCATGGTTGGATTGTCGATCAACGCGGTGTCGTCGTGGGTGTGGACGTCGATGAAGCCCGGCGCCACGACCTTGCCCGCGGCGTCGATCTCGGTGCCGCCGCGGAGCGAACCCGGTTCGCCGACCGCCGCGATGCGATCGCCCTTCAGCGCGACATCGGCCGCGAAGAGTTTCCGTCCCGTCCCGTCGGCCACCTGGCCGTTGCGGATCACCACGTCGTAGGCGGCCATCTTGCGGCGCTCCCCTCTTGTTGTCCGGGCCCCTCCGGGAGCCTCGTTGCAGTGTTTCCTAACCGGCCGGGGCTGTGCCGGCTAGGGGGGCTTCCCGAGCCGGTGTCGGCGCGGCCTGCCGGATGGCGCCTGTGCAGCGTTTCCGAGCATGTCACGAGCCGGTTAACGGACCGACATCAACGCGTCATACGGCCCGACTACCTGTCGCATGTTGGGTCGTCCAGCGCCCTGAAACCGATGGAGGACTGTTGCCATGCTGCGTCGCGATGTCGTCAAAGTGGCTGCCGGAACGGCGGCGCTCTTCGCCCCGATGATCGGCCGTGCCCAGGGCAAGCCGGTGATCAAGGTCGGGCTGGGCCCGCAGCAGCCCACCCAGGCCGATACCAAGCGCGTCTGGGAGCCGGTCTACAAGTTCGTCTGCGACCAGGTCGGTGCGTCGCTCGAACTCCAGGTCGCCAACGACTGGGCGGGGATCGCGACCGCGCTGGCGAACGAGCAAATCGACGTCGCACAGATGGGGCCTTGGGGTTATGTGCTGGCGAAGATCAACGGTGGCGCCCGCATCATCAACACCATGCTGGTCAACGGCAAGCCGACGTACAAGGCCATTGTTGTCGGTCGACCCGGCCTCAAGATCGCCAAGTTCCCGGAAGACGCCAAGGGCATGACGATGCAGATGCTCGATGTCGGCTCGACGTCGGGCTGGCTCGTGCCGACCTATTTCATGAAGGGCAAGGGGATCGACCCCAAGACGTACTTCTCGAAATATGCCGAGGGTGCGTCGGCCGCCGCCGCCCAGATGGCGACCACGACCGGACAGGTCGACCTGGCGACGGGCTGGGACACGCATCGCAACATCATGATCAAGAACGGCACCATCAAGGAGGACTCCAACCAGGTCGTGTGGGAGTCCGATCCGCTGCCCAACGAGGTCGTGGCCGTCCGCAAGGGGCTGCCCGAGGACATGGCGAAGAAGCTGCAGACCGCGTTCTCGTCCATCACCGGTCAACCGATCGCCAAGGACCTTCCCTACCCGTACACCGGCTATGTCGACGGTACCGACGCGCCCTACGCCATTCTCGAGAAGATGGGTTACGAACTCGGCGCGCTGAAGAGGTCGAGCTGACCCGCAGCGGTTGCCGCCCTCGATCCGGCAGGGATGGCGGCAGCGATGCCTGAGGGAATCCCGACTCGGGTCAGCATTGGCCGGTACCAGGAGCCGCCTGTCCGCTGGCTCTCCGGCGCGATGCTGCTCCGCTATGCGACCGGTGCGGCGTTGGCGGGCTTCTTCATCGTGTGCCTGCACCTGAGCGAGGTCAGCCTCGGCAAGCTTGCGGCCGGGCTGCCTCGGCTCTTCCAGTGGGCTGCCAAGGCCTGGCCGCCACAGCTGAACGAAATCGACGTGATGCTGTTGCGGGCCGGTGAAACCGTGGCGATCGCCACAGTCGCCACGACGGTGGCGACGTTGCTGGCTTTTCCGCTCAGTGTCCTGATATCGCGCAACGTCGCGCCCTGGCGAGCCCTCGCGCTGCCGGTGCGATGGCTGGTGAACTCGTGCCGCGGCATCGACACCGTGGTGTTCGCGATCCTCTTCGTTGCCGCGGTCGGCCTCGGACCGTTCGCCGGCGTGCTCGGCATGATGCTGCATTCGGTAGGCGTCATTGCAAAGCTGTACAGCGAGGCGATCGAGACCGCACCGAGCGCTCCCCTGGAAGCTGTGGCGATGACCGGCGCCGGCCGTGCCAGCGTCGTCACCTACGCCTTGTTGCCGTCGGTGCTGCCCAACCTGGCGTCGGTGTCGCTCTATGTGTGGGAGGCCAACGTGCGGACGTCGACGATCCTCGGCATCGTCGGGGCCGGCGGGATCGGCATCGAAATCAAAGCCGCGATCGACTTGCTCGACTTTCAGCGCCTCTTTGCCCTGACGATCATCGTCCTGCTCATGGTCACGATCATCGACCAATTCAGCGCGTGGCTGAGGCGGAGGCTCATCTGACCGTGCCGGAAGATCGCGCGCTTGCCCTCGTTGGTTTGACGAAGCGCTATCGCGAGACGACGGCGGTCGACGGCGTATCGCTTGCCGTCGCGCCCGGCGAGGTCGTGGCGCTTCTGGGTCCGTCCGGCTCCGGCAAGTCGACCATCTTCCGCTGCATCAGCCGGCTGACGGCCGCCGACGCCGGCGAGATATGGGTCCTTGGCACGCGGATGGACGACCTCCAGGGGGCGGCCTTGCGCGCCCAGCGACGGGCCATCGGCCTCATCTTCCAGCAATTCAACCTGATCGGGCGGGTCTCGGCGATCGACAATGTGCTGGCGGGACGGCTTGGTTCGGTGGGGATGATCCGGGCGACTTTGCGCGCCTTCGCATACGCCGACCGGCAGCTTGCCCTCGCGGCGCTCGATCGCGTCGGCATGCTCGACAAGGCCTATCAGCGCGCCGACAGCCTCTCGGGCGGCCAGCAGCAGCGCGTCGCCATCGCCCGTGTCGTGGCCCAACAGAGCCGGATCATCCTCGCCGACGAGCCGGTCGCGAGCCTCGATCCGACCGCCGCCGACAACGTGCTGACGTTGCTGCGGTCGATCGCCCGCGAGCGCGGCATCGGTGTTTTGTGCAGCCTTCACCAGACCGACCTCGCGCGACGCTACGCCGACCGGATCGTCGCGCTGAAGCGGGGACGGGTCGTGCTCGACACGACTGCGGCCGCGATCGGCGCCGACGAACTGGCGCGGATCTACCATGTTGTCGAAGGCACTCCGGCGGTGCAGACGATGGCGGTTGCCGAGGTGTCGCGGCGCCGCGCCTAGGCTTCGTTGCGGCCGAGCCGCATGTCGAGATCGAACGGATAGAGCGGCCGCTTGACCTTGGTGTACTTGAACAGCTTGAGATCCGAGGCGGTGCAGCCATCGCCGTCGCACATCACGATGTGCTTGGCGATCGGCTCGAAGCCGGCGCGGAAATGCTGGCGCGACTTGATGATCACGAACTTCTTGCGCCTGGGATCGATGCCGCAGTGGGTGAAGACGCCGAGGTCGTAGGGCTCGCTGCGCTTCTCCGACACCACGATCAGCATCTTGCCGGTGTCGAGGACGGCAGTGCGGCCCATACGCACCGTGGTGCCGGTCGCCATCGGCCCGGTGACGGTGAACTGGCCATCGGTGATCGCCTTCACGCGGCCGGCGATCCGCAGCGGCTTGCCCTTCAACCCCATTGCCGGCATGTCGACCTTGCCGCCGAGCTCGAGCGTCACCTCGGCGCCGACGCCGGCCTTGATCATCTGCGCGACGCAGCCGGGATCGCAGATCGGGCCCGCGACGGCGTCCTCGAGGCCCTGCCTGAGGGCCTCTTCGATGACGCTCATCACATCCTGCGTGCCGCCCGACGCGGTGTTGTCGCCGTGGTCCGCCATGACGACGGGGCCGCCGTCGAGCGACCTGGCGTGCGCCACCTGGACGACCAGCGGCTCGGGGTGGAACAGGAAGCCTTCGCGCTTTTCCCAGGCCGTATCGAGGATCCTGTTCAGCAGAACCTCGCCCTCGGCCGTGCGTTTGTCGCAGACGATGACGGACGAGAGCGCCAGGTGCGGGATGTCGGCCTGCGGAAAGCCGCCGAACACCGAGGCATTCAGCACCTGTCCGGTATCCTCGGCGTGGTTGGCCATACCCATCAGGGTCTTCATCGGCTCACGCGACGGCGTATGGACCAGCGAGCTGCTCATGATCGGCCGGTTGCCCCACACCATCCGGGGCTCGACTTCGCCCGCCAGCGCCCGCATCAGCGTGCGGCCGGCGCGGCGTGCGGTGTCGGCCATGTCGATATGTGGGTAGGTCCGGTAGCCTGCGATCACCGTGGCACCCTTGATCATGGCGTCGGTCATCTGGGTGTGGAAATCGAGCGCCACCGCGATCGGCACGTCGGGTGCGATCCGACGGATGCGGTTCAGCAGCTCGCCTTCACCGTCGTCGAAATGTTCGGCCACCATGGCGCCGTGCAGGGCGAGCAGCACCGCGTCGCATCCCTTGGCGACTTCGTCGACGATGGCGGCCGTCATCTGCTCATAGGCGGCTTTCGTGACCAGGCCAGACGGATGGGCCGACGCGGCCATCGGCAGGGTGAACTCGGCACCGCCCTTGCGGGCGACCTCGATGAAGCCGCCGAGCGAGGTGTTGGTGCCTTCGGCCTCGGCGAGGGCCGCCGCGCCCGACAGCGCGCCGGCGCGGGCAAAGGACTCGATGGGCGTCGGCAGCGGCGAGAACGTGTTCGTCTCGTGCATCATCATCGCGACTACGAACTTTTTGGCCAATACCGCCTCCGATCCCACCAAGTTCCTGAACAAACTACATATTTGCGCGCCACCTGCGCCGCGGTCAGCCTTGCATCCCATGCAGGTCTGCTGCGCACTAATTTTGTGCGTTGCAGAAAAGACACACTGAAATAGTCCCATCGACAAAGGCCAACTCCATGAATTTGGGCCTTCTATTCACTCTTGAAATCCCTTCGCAGGTGCACCATTCTTAGAGGGCAGCAAACGCCACGTCGGTGGCCTCTTTGTTTGCTGTATGCCCGTCTTGGGCGTTTCCTCCCTAAACTCGGGCCGTGCTTGTCACGGCCCCTTTTTTTGGGCCGTTCGAGCCTACTCGGCAGCGAGTGGGCGCGGCAGGAGCGCCGCCAGCGCCTGATCACCCATTTCCGCGAGAAATCCGGCCATCGTCCGCGCCAGAATGTCGGCCTGCGGCAGTTTCTCGTGGCGCACTTCGTCCATGTACAAGGCGCGGTTTATTTCAATCTGCAGGGCATGGCGGGCCAGCCCGGGGCGGCCATAGCGCTGGGTGGTGAAGCCGCCGGCATAGGGCTGGTTGCGGTGCACGCGCAGGCCTCGACCGGTCAACCAAAGTTCGGCGCATTCCACCAGCTCCGGCGCGCACGATTCGCCGTGATTGTCGCCCAGCACGATGTCGACGCGGCAGTCACGCTGACCGGTGCCGGAGACCACCGATGGCATCGAATGGGCGTCGATCAGCAGCGCCGCGCCGAAAAGGCCGTGGGTCTGTTCGACCAGTGTCGACAGAGCCGTGTGGTATGGGCGCCAACAGGAGTCCAGCCGATGCTCGATCATGCCGGCCGGCACGCGACCGCCGTAAATTGCCTCGCCACTCGCCGCCACGCGCGGGATCATGCCGAGGCCCGCGGCGACACGCGTCGTGCGATGGTTGAGCGGCCGCGGCAACGGGCCCTCGAACATGGCCGGATCGAGTTCGTAGGGCTCGCGGTTGGCATCCACGTAGGAGCGCGGAAACCGCGCCGCCAGCAACGGCATGCCGAGCGAGGGCGCGGTGGCGAACAGCTCGTCGACGAAGGCATCCTCGGCCCGGCGCAGGGTCGCGAGCGGCACTGCCGCCTGGGCCAGGAACTCGGCCGGATAGGTCGATCCGCTGTGCGGCGAGGCGACGACCACCGGCCTCGTCTGGCGGGCCGGCAGGCGACAGTCCAGGGCCTCGTGCTCGGGGGCGGACGGCGGGATTTTCATGTCCATCTCAATAGCGCGCGGCGTCCCGCCCGTCACGCGCAGCGCTCTCGCCGGGACCGCACGCCGGCCGATCTGCTGCTCTTGCCAATCCAACGGCAGCGATGTAGACGACCGGGCTTCCGCGTTGCGCTGTGCATCGGCACGCCGCGCCGCGGCCGGCGATGGGCGCGTAGCTCAGCGGTAGAGCACTGTCTTGACATGGCAGGGGTCACAGGTTCAATCCCTGTCGCGCCCACCATCGCCCCAATACCAGCCCCTGATCCGACCACCTCTTGATCTGAACTGGGCGCCATCGGACTGTAGAGGATCGTTGGAGTCCCGATGTCCGATTTTTTCTCCCTCTATTCCCATGAATTCGTGCGCCTGTCGTGCTGCGTTCCGCGAACCCGCGTGGCCGACGCAGGCTTCAACCTCGCCGAAACGCTGAGACTCGCGGCGGCGGGCGACAAGACCGGCACGGCGCTCATGGTCTTTCCGGAGCTGGGCCTGTCGTCCTATGCGATCGAGGACCTGCTGCTGCAGGACGCGCTGCTCGACGAGGTCGAGCGTTCCATCGCCGCGGTCGTGACGGCGTCGAAGAAGCTCAATCCGGTGCTGATCGTCGGCGCCCCGCTGCGCGTGCGCGGACGACTCTACAACACGGCCGTTGTTGTCCATCGCGGGGCCATCCTGGGTGTGGTGCCCAAGATCTACCTGCCGAACTATCGCGAGTTTTACGAGAAGCGCCATTTCGTGTCGGGCGCCAACGTGCTCGAGCCGGAAGTCAGGCTGGCGGGGCAGACGGTGCCGTTCGGCACGGACTTCCTGTTCCGATCGACTGGCAGCGTACCGTTCACCTTCCATGTCGAGATCTGCGAGGACATCTGGGTGCCGGTGCCGCCGTCCAGCCACGCCGCCCTTGCCGGCGCCGAGGTGCTGGTGAACCTGTCGGCCAGCAACATCACCATCGGCAAGGCCGAGACCCGCCGCCTGCTGTGCGGCAGCCAGTCGTCGCGCGCGGTGGCCGCCTACGCCTACTCGGCGTCGGGCGCGGGCGAGTCGACGACCGATCTTGCCTGGGACGGACACGCAGCGATCTTCGAGTGTGGCGACCAGCTGGCCGAGTCCCAGCGTTTCGCCAAGGAGTCGGTGATCATCCAGGCCGACATCGACCTCGGCCGCATCCGCCAGGAGCGTCTGCGCTACAATGCCTTCGCCGACTGCGCGGCCAACGAAGGCGCGCGGGTGACGCGGTTCCGGGCCGTGACCTTCGAGCTCGATGCGCCGAAGAAGCGCGTACCCTTGCAGCGCGCCATCGAGCGCTTCCCGTATGTGCCGTCCGATCCGGCCAAGCTGCGCGACAATTGCTACGAGGCCTACAACATCCAGGTCCAGGGGCTGGCGCAGCGGCTGCAGTCGAGCAAGGTTCAGCGCGCCATCATCGGCGTGTCAGGAGGCCTCGATTCGACGCACGCGCTGCTGGTGACCTGCCGGGCCATGGACCTGCTCGGCCTCGATCGCAAGAACGTGCTGGCCTACACGATGCCGGGCTTCGGCACGTCGGACAAAACCCACAAGAACGCCTGGCGGTTGATGCGTGAGCTGGGCGTCACGGCGGCCGAGATCGACATCAAGCCGGCGGCCACGCAGATGCTGGCCGACATCGGCCATCCGTTCGGCCGTGGCAAGAAGGTCTACGACGTCACCTTCGAGAACGTGCAGGCGGGCCTTCGCACGGACTACCTGTTCCGTCTCGCCAACCAGCACGGCGGCATGGTGGTCGGTACCGGCGATCTGTCGGAACTCGGGCTGGGCTGGTGCACCTACGGCGTGGGCGACCACATGTCCCACTACAATCCCAACGGTTCGGTCTCCAAGACGCTGATCCAGCATCTGATCCGCTTCGTCGCCGCGTCGGGCGACGTCGACAAGAACACGGCGGCCACCCTGCACGACATTCTGGACACGGAAATCTCGCCGGAACTCATTCCGCCGGGCGAGGGCGGCGTCATCCAGTCGACCGAACAGTCGGTCGGGCCCTATGCGCTGCAGGACTTCAATCTCTACTACCTGACGCGATTCGGGTTCCGGCCGTCCAAGATTGCCTTCCTCGCCTGGAATGCCTGGCATGACGAGGCCAAGGGCGCCTGGCCCGCCAATCTGCCAGCCGACGCAAAGCGCGCCTTCACAATGGCCGAGATCAAGAAGTGGATGGCTCTGTTCATGCGCCGCTTCTTCACCAACCAGTTCAAGCGCTCGGCGCTGCCCAATGGCCCCAAGATTTCGTCGGGCGGTTCGCTGTCGCCGCGCGGTGACTGGCGGGCGCCCTCCGACGGCAGCCCCGATATATGGTTGGCCGAACTCGCCCAGCAAGTCCCCGACAAGTAGACTGGGTTCCGCGTAGGGAGAAAGCCGCCATGCCACTCGAGATCAGGAAGACCGTGCAGCAGATGGTCGACGAGGCCAATGCGGCGATCGAGACGCTGCCGCTGGCCGAGGCGATGAAGATTCACGGCAAGGCCGGAGTCACTTTCATCGACATCCGCGATCCGCGCGAACTGTGGCGCGACGGGACGATCCCCGGTGCCATCAACGTGACGCGCGGCATGCTCGAGATGTGGATCGATCCCAAGAGCCCTTACGCCAAGGAATACTTCCAGAGCGGCAACAAGTTCGTGTTCTTCTGCGCCGGCGCCTGGCGCTCGGCGCTGGCGACCAAGACCGCGCAGGACATGGGCCTGACGCCGGTGGCGCATTTCGAGGGCGGCTTCGGAGCCTGGAAGAAGGCGGGCGGTCCGGTGGAAACGGTCGAGCCGAAGAAGTAGGAATTGAAAGCCGCGCCAGCACGACAAGAGGACACCATGACCGCCCCGACCCTGCGCTCCGCCCACCTCTTCACGCTGACGCTGCAGGTCGACCCGAGCGTGACGGACGTCGGCGAGACGCCCTATGGCCGCCGCCGCATCGCCACCGTCACTGGCGGCAGTTTCGAGGGCGAGGAACTGCGGGGCAGCGTGCTGCCCTCGCCGGGCGGCGACTGGCTGCTGCTGCGGCGCGACGGCATCCTGCAACTCGACGTCCGCCTGACGCTCAAGACCGACGACGGCCATCTTGTCTACATGAGCTATCGCGGCATGCGCCACGGCCCGGCCTGGGTGATCGAGCAGCTCAACAAAGGCGAGAAGGTCGACCCGAGCCAGTACTATTTCCGCACGACGCCGTGGTTCGAGACGTCATCGGACAAGTACCGGTTTCTCAATCGCATCGTGTGCGTGGCGGCCGGCCGGCGCGAGCCGGCTGGGCCGGTCTACGACGTCTTTCAGGTTCTCTGACGCGCGATCCGCTCCAGCACCGGCAGGATGTACTCGCGGAACTTTGCGGGATTCTCGCTCATCGGGAAGTGGCCGAGTTCCTTCATGACCTGGACCTCGGCGCCGGGGATCTGGGCTGCGGTGCGTAGCGTGTCCTCGGCCGTGCAGGAGAAGTCGTACTCGCCGGTCAGCAGGTAGAGCGGGCAGATACTTGTGTCGATCGCCTTGATCTTTTCCCGCAGGTCGCCGTCGACGCGATAGAAATAGAGGTCGCCCTTGAACACGCCCGGGCCGCCCTGCATGTACATCCACAAGGTCTCGTGGCGGTTCACCGACGGACTCTGCGGCGCGATCAGGCCCGAGATGAGGGCGGCGCAGACCTCACCGCCGTGTACGTCGGGGCGGTGCAGCCACGCGGTGTCGTACCAGGGCTGCTGGAAGTCGGCGGCCTCCAGCGCGATCAGGGCGCGGAACTCGCGGGCATGCTCGATCGCCAGGTTGAGCACGATGCGCCCGCCGATCGAACAGCCCATGACGACCGGCCGGTCGAGGTCGAGGGCGTGGCAGAAGGCCAGGACGGCGGCGGTGTAGGAGGCTGTCGTGAGGCGATACTCCTCGCGTTCCCAGCCGTCCGGCGGGCTCGACTTGCCGTGCCAGGGCATGTCGAAGGCAAGCACGCGATAGTGCCGGGTGATCTCGGGATCGGCCAGCAGATGGCGGAACTGCCGGCCGTCGGCGCCGGCGGTGTGCAGGCAAACCAGGGGAATGGCGCCGCCGCCAGCGGGGCCGGCTTCCTCGAAGTACAGGCGGTGGGCGACGCCGTCGATCTCCAGCCGGACGTAGCGGCCGATCATGGGATCGAGAGCCGGCGCCATGCTCAGAGCGTCTCCGGCAGGCGCCGCGGCAGCGCCAGCAGGTCCTTGAAGTACTGCAGGTTCTGCAACAGAGGGCGCAGGTCGCCGTCGATCGAGGCCGCGCCGCGTTTGGTCAGCGCGAAGAGGTCGTGCCAGCCCGGCGCCGGCGGCGCCTGCCAGTGACGCCGCCAGGCGTCCTCGCTGCCGCGCAGGCAGAATGCGACCGATTTCAGCAGGCGCGGACCGCGCTGGAGTGCGGCCAGCCCGCCATCGCGTATGTCGAGATAGAAGGGCTCGGCGCCGATATCGACTCGGCACTCGACGTTGAGCCAGCGTCCGCGTCGGCGAAGATCGGCGTCGGCCGCGAGAAGGTCGGGGAGGCGGGAAAAGCGGTCGGCAGGACTCATTCCTGCAGAATGTACTCGATCGTCGATCCGTCGGAACCGAGGAAAGACGTCTTTACCCAGCGCCCACGATCGTCAAACCACTGGTCCTTTGCCACGTCGCCCGAGTAGCGGTAGCGGGTGGCGGCGACGGTCCCGTTGGCCGTCTTCACCTGTTCGCGGCCGACGGGCGTGATCTGCACGTTCGACTTGGCTCCGGTCTGCGTGTTGAGCAGCGCCGATTGACCGATCTGGCGGAAGTTCCAGTGGCTGGAGGGCAGCAGGTCCAGCGGCAGGGTTTCGCGAGCTGCGTCGGCATTCGTGCTGCGCACGATATCCAGGCCGCCGCCGGCGCGCTGCGCCTGCACGGCCACCTTCTTGCCGTTGTCGTTGGTCTGCGAAGCGAGTGACAGAAACGTGTCGCCGCTCCAAACTTCCTGCGCCCGATGGCTGTATCGATAGGCAGTGAAGCCCAGAACCTTGACAGCCAGATCGATCGAGGTGGCGACTGTGAGTTGCTGACCGTTACGTTGGAAGTCGACGGTGTGCCGACCGATCGGCTCGCCGTTGCGGTAGGCAATGAAAGAAACCGACGACCCATAGGGGGAGTCCTGGGCGGCCGACGCCGTGGCCGTGCCTGCCGTCGCCAAGATCAGTGCAATTGCCAATCCACGCATGTTCCCGCTCCTTGAGTGATTATACGCCGGACCCGGCGTTCGGATCACCCAGCAAAAGCAGGGCGTTAGATGACGCGATCGTCCCGTAATTTCCGGATTTGGGTCGTGTCGTAGCCCAATTCAAGCAGGATCTGGTCGGTATGCTCACCGAGCTTGGGCGCGCGGCGGCGGATGGTGAGAGGCGTGCGCGACAGTTTCACAGGCTCCTGGAGCACCGGCACCGGCTTGCCGGCGCCCGGGAAATCCATCTGATGGAGGAACTTGGCCGCCTTCACGTGCGGATCGTCGAGCGCCTGCTGCGGCGAGTAGACCGGGCCGGCCGGAATGCGATTGGCTTCGAGCGCCGCCAGCGCCTCGGCGACGCTGCGCGTGTCGCACCATTTCTGCATGATCGCCGAGAGCGCCTCGCCGTTGTCGCCGCGCGCCAGGTCGTCCTTGAAGCGCGGGTCGCTGGCCAGGGCCTCGTTGCCCATCAGTTTGCACCAGCGGACGAACAGCGGCTGGCCGATGGTCATGGCGTAGATCCATCCGTCCTTGCACTTGAAGGTATCGGACGGGCCCGCGGTGAAGCCGCGGTTGAGGGTGGCGATTCGGTTGAGGCTGAGCATCGCCTGCTCGATCAGATGGCTGTTGGTGATGTTGATAGCGGTGCGCAGCAGCGCCGTCTCGACCTTCTGGCCCTTGCCGCTCTTGGCGCGGTCGATCAGGGCCGCCAGCACCCCCACGGTGTTGAGGAGGGCGGTGCCGAAATCGACGAACGGGGCGTTCATGCGGGTCGGCACCTCGCCGTCGCCGGAGAGATGCATGGCGCCCGACATCGCCTGGCCGATCGTGTCGAAGCCAACACGCGTTGCATAGGGGCCCTCCGAGCCGAAGGTCGAAGTCGTAGCCAGGATGATCCGAGGGTTGATGGCGGAGATGGTGTCGTAGTCGATGCCCATTTTCTTGAGGTCTTCGTAGGGCAGGTTGGCGATGACCACATCGGACACGGCCACCAACTTACTCACGATCTCGCGGCCCGCCGGCTTCACGGGGTTGAGCGTCAGGCCGAGCTTGTTGCGGCCCATCTGGAGGAACATGGCACCTTCGCCGCCCTCGACGACCGGCGTCACCCAGCGGTCTTCGCTGCCGTCGAGCTTCTCGATGCGGATCACCTCGGCGCCGAGATCGCCCAGCATCGTGCCGCAGAACGGGCCGGCAATGTACCGACCGAAATCGAGAACGCGTATGCCTTCCAGAACGCCGGACATGAGCGATTGCCTCCCAGGAGCCGCGCATCAGGCGGCGCGGCTGCGCCGGACCATTAGCAGAGCCACCAGCACCGTGGGAACGAGCAAGACGGCGGCCAACAGTTCCATCTGTGCATTGCTGAGCGGCATGATCCCGCCGCCCGGCGTGGCCAGAACCAGGCCGCCCACGATCAGCAGGATACGCAACGGCCACTCGAGAAAGCCGGTGCGGCGCAAGTCGCCGACGCCGGCCAGATAGCCTTGGATCCCGCCGCAGATGAACAGGATGCCGACGAGCGCGGTGACCGCGAGGTAGATCGCCTCGAAGTAGGGCACACCGCCGCCGTCCGCGGCCTGAAGGACGAGGGCGGGGTTGGCCACGAAGAAGAACGGGATGAAATAGATGATGCTGCCGACCCACATTGATTCCCAGCCGGTCTTCATCGCCGGCGCGCCGGCAATGCCGGCCGCGGCGAACGAGGCGATCGCCACGGGCGGCGTGATCGACGACAGCATGCCCCAGTAGAAGATGAACATATGCACAG
Source organism: Reyranella sp. (assembly GCA_019745575.1). Taxonomy (GTDB): domain Bacteria; phylum Pseudomonadota; class Alphaproteobacteria; order Reyranellales; family Reyranellaceae; genus Reyranella. The sequence continues at coordinate 16,875 of JAIETA010000336.1, forward strand.
CCATCTTGTTGAGGCCGAGTTTCTCGAGCGCCGGCCCGACCAGGATGGCGAGGAAGATGTAACAGGCGGTAGTCGTGAGACCGAGGCCAAGCACCAGGCTGGTGATGGCGCACATCGCCAGCAGCAGAAGCGCGTTGCTGCCGGCGATGGCCAGCAGGTCGTTGGCTAGCGAGGCGATCACGCCGGTCAGAGAGAAGGCACCGATCAGAAGACCGCAGCCGGCCAGAATGCCGACCAACTCGACGAAGGTGCGGCCGTTGGCCTCGAGGAAGGCAACATACTTGCGCAGGCCCCAGCGTTTCTCGCCCCAGATCTCGTTCAACACGACCAGCAGCAGCATGCCACCCAGGGCCGGCAGCAGAATCGCGTTCATCCAGGCGTCGGCCGCGCCGTCGCTCGTGGCGGCGAGCGCCTTGGCGTAGCCGTCGCCGCGTACGGTCATGACGGCAGTCGCCGCGAGGGCCACCAGCAGATTGACGACGTTCGCGGCCGTCCATCTGCCGGGCTGGGCCCACTGGTTTAGCACCAACAGGAGCGCCGTGGCATAGAACGGCGCGTGGCTCTCGCGCTTGAAGTACAGCAGCATCACGATCAGCAGCGCGATGACGAAGGCGTAGTACCAGCCCTCCTTCAGAGTGTCCCAGACCTTCGGCAGCTCGCGCCTTTCGAGGCCCTTGAGACCGCGCCGGGCGGCGTAAGCATCGACCTGCATGAACAGGCCGGCGTAGTAGAGAATGGCCGGGATGACGGCGGCGACAGCGACTTCGGCGTAAGTCGTGCCCATGAACTGGGCCATGACGAAGGCCGTGGCGCCCATGACCGGCGGCGCCAGCACTGCGCCGGTCGAGGCGCAGGCCTCGATGGCACCGGAGTAGGAGGGGCTGAAGCCGGTCTTCTTCATGGTCGGAATGGTCATGGTGCCGGCCGTCAGCACGTTGCTGACGATGCTCCCCGACATCATGCCGAGCAGGCCCGAGGCGAAGATGCAGACCTTGGCGGCACCGCCGCGGAACGTGCCGCACAAGGCGAAAGCGATGTTGATGAAGAACTTGCCGGCGCCCGTCATCATCAGAGCCGTGCCGAACACCAGGAAGCCGATCACCACGTCGGCGAAGGCCTGAATGGGGATGCCGAGCAGGCTCTCCGTCGACAGCACGTGATAGGCCGCGGTCTGTTCCAGTGTCGACTGGTTGCCCTTGAGCGGCCCCAGCCAGCTCGCGCCGGCGAACAGCGGATAGACGGTGAAGGGAAACACGCTGAGCAGCAGGCTCCAGCCGCCCGTGCGGCGCAGCGCCTCCATCAGGACGGCCCACATGAAATATCCCGCATAGATGACCGCGGCGGGCGGGTCGCCGAACTCCCAGCCCAGTTCGGCGGCTTTGCGGATGTTCAACATGAGGTAGAAGGAGGCGGCAGCCGTGCCGACGAACAGCACGACATCGTACCAGGCGATGCGCTCGAGCGACGCCTTCGCGCTTCCGGGAAAGATCAGGAAGGTGAAAGGCAGCATGCACAGGATGAGCAGATAGAAGTATTCGGTATTGAGCGGCGTGAAGCCGACAAAGAAGCGCAGCGCGAATTGCTGGTTGATGCAGAGGAAGATCGTGACGCCGGTCAGGACCACCAGCGCCCACCGCCAGAAGCCGGTGAGCGGGCGCGTGCGCATGGTCTCGGCCTCGGCCGGGCCCGTCTGGTGCGGATCGTCGAACACGATCCGCTCTGTCCGCTCGGTCATTTGTGGGCTTTTCCTGTTCGTCGAGGCCGACGGGCTGGCCGGCCTTGGGCGAGCGCCTTGCGCCGGCCTAGTCGAAGACAACGTCCATTCCGGCCTTCTGAAGTGCGGCGGCGCGAGCCTTCAGCCAGCCGTCGGCGAAGGCCTTGTCGTCGGACGGCGCGTTGGCCGCAAAGGCTTTCCAGGCGTCCATCATCACTTGCTGGCGCTTGACCAGACCGTCGTTGTGCTTCTGCGCCGCATCGGTCCAGACGCCCTTCTCCTTGAAGGCCCGGATGGTGCCATCATGATAGGGGATGACCCACGTCATGTTCTGCTGCGACAGCGCCATGCCTTCCGCACCCGGGGCGCCGTCCTTGTACTTGTCGTAGGTGTCGATCATCGCCTTGGTGATGGCATAGATCGTGTCGGCCGGCCGGTCGGCGTAGGTCATGAAGATCGGATAGGCGTAGCTCGCCAGGACGAGAGACGTCTGAGGCGACAACCCGCCGGCACCGCAGGTGACTTTCTGCGGGACGAAATAGGGCGCAATCTTGTGGACTCGCGCCCAGCCCTGCTTGTCGTCGGCCGGAAACGGCGGCCAGACGACGCCGCGGGGCGAGCTGTCGGCTTCCTTCGATTGGCCGGAGATCGTCGAGCTCAGGGCGACGTCGACCTCATTGTTGACGAAGCCCTTCCACATGGCGTTGTTGGAAGAGAACTGGACAAGAGTGACGTCCTTGGTCGTCAGGCCGCCGAAGGCGATCAGTGCCAGGACACCCTGAGTCAGGGCAGGCGATCCGACGACGACGCCGACGCGCTTGCCCTTGATGTCCTTGACCTCCTTGACTCCTGTGTCCTTGGCCGCAGCGAGGGTTATCCCGTTGCAGGCCGTTGCGGCCATGAGGAGGCGGCTGGGCTGCGGCCCCCAGCTCCGGGTGCCGAACTCGAAGACGCCTTCCTGGGCGAAGTAGGTCCCGATGCCCATCTGGGAGACCACGGCGCGGTTGGCCTTGATCGGCGCCAGCCGGCCGGTGTCGTTGCCCGACGGCAGGACGCGCACGTCGACGCCCAGCGCGTTCTTGAACTGCTGACCCATGGCCACGGCAATGTTGAAGCCCGAGGAGCCGGTGTCGTAGGCGGTCCACGACATTTCCTTCGGAAGCGCCTGGCCGAAGGCGGGGCCCGAAGCAAGCAACGCGGCAGTCGCGCCCGCGATGACGGAGCGTCTGATCATCCTGGTCCTCCCTGTGCGTGGCGCCTTGTCTCCGGCGCTGAACGCTGGTTCATGTTGCCAACTCGGAGGGGCAGGTTCAATCGAAGAAGGTGTTGGGCTTAAGAAAGAACGCCAGCATCAAGCAGCCTTCATCGGTCCACGCGTCGTGCCGGCTGCCCTGGCGTCGCCAGACGTAGTTGCCGGCACGACAGACTCCGTCGTGATCGGCAAACGATCCCTCGAGCACGAACGTCTGTTCGATCGCGGCGTGTTCGTGCTGCGGAAGGCGCGCGCCCGGCGCCCAGCGCATCAGCACCGTGGACATGCCGGTATCCGTGTTCTCCATCAGGATCTTCCAGTCGATCCCGGGAAAGCGAGTCGGCTGCCACGGCACGCTCGCCACGTCGACGTATGTCGAGTCGCGCAAGGAGACCGTCATCGTCTCGACGTTCACGCCGCGGCCCTCTGCTTGGCGGCCCTGAGCGTGCCGCCGCGCATCACATGACCGGGCAGGGGGCGACCGACGATGTCCTCGGCAAGCCGCGCGACATCGATCAGCCGCTCGATATCGAGGCCGGTCTCGACACCCATCTCCTCGCACAAAAAGGCGAAATCCTCGGTGCAGATATTGCCCGCCGCGCCATCCGTGGCCGCGAAGGGACAGCCGCCGAGGCCGGCGATCGAGGCATCGAACTTGGTGACTCCGAGCCGCAGGCCGGCATAGGCGCTGGCCATGCCGGTGCCGCGCGTGTCGTGCAGATGCAGCGCGATTTCGAGATCGGGCCACTTGGAGCGGATCGCGCCGATCAGCCGTTCGACCGAGCGTGGCGTGGCCCAGCCCATGGCGTCGGTGAGCTTGATGCCCTTGAGGGCAAACCCGGCCATCTCCGCCTCGTCAAGCACCGACTGAACGCGGGACAGGATGAGGGCGGTTGAAAGTTCACCCTCGTAGTTGCAGCCAAAGGCGCCCAGCACGATGCCCCAGTCGACGGTCATGCCGCGGTCCTTGAAGGTCTTCAGCGACAGCCGCTGTTCGACCAGCGCGTCCTGCACCGACTTGCCGACGTTCTTGCGTGAGAAGGTGTCGGATGCAGTGATTCGCACGCCGCCCACGACATCCAGCGGACCTCTCAGGGCGCGTTCGAGACCCTGCTGGTTCAGCCACAGCGCACTGTACTGGATGCCGGGTTTGCGGCGAATGCTTGCTGCCACTTCCTCGGCGTCCGCCATGGTCGGAACACGCTTCGGATTGACGTAGGAAACGCAGGCGATGCGCTCCAGCCCGGTGTCCGCCAGCGCCTCGATGAGGCGCACCTTGTTGGCCACCGGGATTGCCTTCTTCTCCGACTGGAAGCCCTCGCGAGGGCCTTCCTCGTCGATCGACACGCGCCTGGGCAAGTCGGACATGGCAGACTCCTGTTGCGTCAGCCTTCTTCCTGAAAGGCCTCCTTGCGCGCTTTCTTGATGCTGGGGAGCGCCATGAGCACCAGCAGGAACGCGGTGGTGATGAGCAGGCCGAGGCTGATCGGCCGTTCGAGGAACACCATCGGATCGCCGCGCGACAGCAGCATGGCGCGCCGGAAATACTCCTCCATCTGCGGTCCCAGTACGAGGCCGAGCAGGAACGGCGCCCCCTCGCAGCCGAGCCGGGAGAAGACATAGCCCAGGACGCCGAAGGCGGCGACCTGCAGCACGTGGAAGGTGCTGTTCTGCAGGCTGTAGGCGCCGATGCAGCAGAACAGCAGGATGGCCGGAGCCAGGAAGCGGTAGGGTACGGTGAGAAGCTTCACCCACATACCGATCATCGGAAGGTTGATGACGACCAGCATGGCGTTGCCGATCCACATCGAGGCGATCATGCCCCAGAACAGGTCCGGCTTCTTGGTCATCACCTCGGGGCCGGGCTGGATGCCCTGGATGATCATGGCACCGACCATCAGCGCCATCACGGCGTTGGACGGAATGCCGAGCGTCAGCATGGGAATGAACGACGTCTGGGCGGCAGCGTTGTTGGCCGCCTCCGGGGAGGCCACGCCCTCGACCGCGCCCTTGCCGAATTCGCCGGGGTTCTTCGAGATCTTCTTCTCGAGCGTATAGGCCGAGAAGGCGCCCAGCGTCGGGCCGCCGCCCGGCAGTACGCCCAGCAGCGAGCCCAGCATCGTACCGCGGAGGACGGCGGGAATGGCCCGCCGGACCTCTTCGCGCGTCGGCCATAGCGAACCGACCTTGATGGTCCCTGTGCGCGTGAGATGTCGTTCGAGGTTGACGACGATCTCGGCGACGCCGAACAGGCCCATGGCGATAGGCGCGAAATCGATGCCGTCGCTGAGTTCCGGAATGTCGAAGGTGAACCGCTGGGCACCGGTGTTGACATCGGTGCCAACGAGGCCGAACAGCAGGCCGAGGAAGACCATGGCAATGGCCTTGATGACCGAGCCGCTCGCCAGCACGACCGCGGCGACAAGACCCAGTGCCATCAATGAGCAGTAATCGGCGGGACCGAACTTCTGCGCCATGCGCGTGAGTGGTTCGGCAAACAGCACGATGATGATGGTTCCGACTGTGCCGGCGAAGAACGATCCGACGGCCGAGATCGACAGCGCCGCACCAGCGCGGCCCCTTCGCGCCATTTGGTAGCCGTCGAGGCAGGTCACTACCGAGGCGGCTTCGCCGGGCAGGTTGACCAGAATCGATGTCGTCGAGCCGCCGTAGGCCGCTCCATAGTAAATGCCGGCCAGCATGATGAGCGATGCCGTCGGCGGCAGGTGGAAGGTAATCGGTAGCAGCATCGCGATGGTCGCGACTGGGCCGATGCCGGGAAGAACGCCGATCAAGGTGCCGAGCATGCACCCCAGGAGGGCGTAGGTGATGTTCTGCAGGCTGAACGCGACGCTGAAGCCGAGCGTTAGATTGTCGAGGAGTTCCATTTTACCAGACTCCCCGGATGATGGAGATGTTCATCCCCAAACCGACCTTGAAAACGAGGGTGCACACGGCTGCCAGGACGACCATGTTGCCAAGTACTTCCGTCAACTTGAATTCCTCGCCGGCCAGCGACGCAATCAGGATCAGGACGATGAGCGCCGGCAGGAGGCCGGCGCGCTCGAACAACAGGGCAAAGCAGACGATGCCGATGGTCACCAGGGTGATCGGCTTCCATTTCGGTTTCTCGACCGGTTCGGCGCCGGCGACCAGGGCGACCACGCAGATCAGAAGGCCGAGGCCCATCATGATCAGCGCCAGCATGCGCGGCACGTAGCCCGGACCCATACGTACTGGCGTGCCGAGCGCCAGTTTCTGTCCGAAGTAGAGCGCGATCAGGCCGAAGCCAATGAACATCAGCCCGGACAGGAAGTCCTTGCTCAGGATTCGATTCAACGATGCCTCCCCAGAACGCGTCGTCTTAAGTTTAGCTTTGGGCCCTAAACATCAGGCCGAGGACACTAGATAAACACGGATTCACGCATTCACCCAAGCCCCAAGTTTAGGCATGCCAAGGCACTCTGATCGACATTGCAGCAGTGCAAATCGCGAAGAGTTGACGCCGGACGACGCCGGTGGCCTGGATTGACCGACGGGCGGCCATTGGCGCGACAAAGAGCGCGAACAAGGATGGTGCGGCCACCGAGGACAACGCAACGTCGGCTATTGTGTCGGCGGACCCGCCAAGCCCGGCCGGGGTCGGAGGCGGCAAGGGTAACCCTCGTCGGGGGCGGCGAAAAGGTTGAGCTGCGCTGGCGGACCGGCCGCCGGATCCAAACCGGTGCCCGACCGGGCCATCGGCAAGTCAGCCGCGTGAGCTCCCCAATGGTCGATATTGCATGCGCTGCCGCAGGCGAGCAAACTCCGGCCCGACATGAACGGTCGTTCAGGAGCAATGATTGGCACGTAAAGGCGAGGACTACATCGGCACGATGGAGGTGCAGCCGAAGCACAGGTTCGACGAGTCGTCGCTCGAACGCTTCATGTCGTCGCGGGTGGAAGGTTTCGTGCCGCCGGTGAAGGTCGAGCAGTTTCGTGGCGGGCAGTCGAACCCGACCTACCGCCTGACGGACGGTGCTGGACGGCGCTACGTGCTGCGCCGCAAGCCGCCGGGCAAGCTCCTGCCGTCGGCGCATGCCGTCGATCGCGAGTTTCGCGTGATCTCGGCCCTCAACAAGACCAATGTGCCGACCCCTCGGGCCTATGCGCTGTGCGAGGACGACGGTGTGGTCGGGACCGCCTTCTACATCATGGAGTATTGCGACGGCCGCGTATTGTGGGATCCGCTCCTGCCGGATGTGCCCAAAGAGGGGCGCTTGGCAATCTACCGCGCCAAGTTCGAGACGTTGGCCCGGCTCCATGCGGTCGACTACGTCGCGCTGGGTCTGGCCGACTTCGGGCGCCCTGGCAGTTATGTCGCGCGTCAGATCTCTCGCTGGGGCAAGCAGTACAAGGCTTCGGAGACGGAATCGATCGAGGCAATGGACCGACTGCTGGATTGGCTGCCGGTGCACCAGCCGTCCAACGATCAGACGGTACTGGTTCATGGCGACTATCGGTTGGACAACATGGTGTTTCATGCGACCAAGCCGCGTGTGCTGGGCATCATCGATTGGGAAATATCGACCCTTGGCGACCCGCTGGCCGAGCTGTCCTACCTCTGCATGCTCTGGCGGTCGCCGAGGGATTGGGGTGGTCTCGACGGGCACGATCTTCAGGCGCTCGGCCTGCCCACCGAGCGTGAGATGGTGACGTACTACTGCGAGTTGTCGAAGCGCGCCGTGCCTGAGCCGGCGCTTTGGGACTTCTACATGGCCTACAATCTTTTCCGCGTATCGTGCATTCGCCAGGGCGTCTACGCGCGATCACTCGACGGCACGGCGTCGAACGTGCGTGCTGCCGAGTCGGGCAAGCTGGTCCGGCCGGCAGCTGAACTCGGCTGGCAGATCGCGGCAAGCATTACCGGAGGCGCGAGGTGACCAAGCGCAAGCAGACGACCGTCACGGCGCCCGGCACTGCGGAGCGCGACCAGCGTCCGCCGATCGAGGCGATTCGCGCCGCGGCTTTCGCCCAGTTCGCCGAGCGCGGTTATCCGGTGGTCACTGTGCGCGACATCATGAAGGCATGCGGCCTGACACAGGGCGCGCTCTACAACCATTTCAAGTCGAAGGACGAGCTGCTGCACGACATCATCGCCTCGACCCAGGGCGAACTCGAACGGCTCTGCCTGCAGGCGGTCGCGGGAGCGGGCGACGATCCGCGTGCCAAGCTTGCGGCGTTCGTGCGCGTCTTCGTCATACGCCACTGTCGGCTCCGCATCGAGGCGCTGGTGGCCAATCGTGAAATTGGCTGGCTCGATTCCGAACGTGTTGCCGATGTCCGCCGCAGCCGGCGCGCCATCCGCGATATCGTGGTCAGCGTCCTGAAGGAGGGCGTCGACCGCGACCTGTTCGATCCGCCGCAGGTCGGCGGACGGCGAGACCTCAAGGCCATCGCCATGGCGCTGCTCGATCAATGGACGCACGTTTCGATGTGGTATGGTCCGGGCCGCGGCGTCTCGGAGGAGGAGATGGCGAGACTCTACGCCGAAATGGCATTGCGTGCGGTCGGGGCCAGACACTAGACAGTCGAAATGCTGGAGGATCCGGCGATGTCCCTGCGCTTGGCGGTCCTGAGCCTTCTCCTCGTCGCGGCCTGCACGCCGGACGCCGCGCAGACGGCGCCGCCGTCGGCTCGCAACACATCGCTTGCCGCCGGGCCGATCATGGGCACGGTGCCGGCCGGACAGTGGCGGGCCGTCCTGATCGCGGGCGACAACAACAGCCCGGCCTTCGACAACGGCGTCCTCGCGTTGCGCGACAGGCTGGCGGCGAAAGGCGTGCGCGACATCCGCGTGCTGACGTCAGATCCGCCACGCAATCCGTCGGCGGAGCTAGCCAGCGCTGCCAATGTTTCAAGTGCCTTGCGCAACGGTGGCGGCGAGGCGTGTCTGGCTTTCATCACGAGTCATGGCGAGCAGCGTGGCGTGGTGCTGCGTCCCGCCCGCGGCTTCATCAACCCCGCCACGCTCGACAACGCGCTCGACGCCGGCTGCGGCGGCCGGCCGACCGTGCTGATCGTGTCGGCCTGCCACAGCGGAATCTTCCTGACGCCGGCCATGCGCCAGGTCAATCGCGTCGTCCTCACCGCCTCGGCGGCGGATCGCGTAAGCTTCGGCTGCGGGGCCGGCGATCGATTCACCTACTACGACCAGTGCCTGCTGCAGCAGTTCGACGGCGCCTCGACGTGGAACGAACTGGCGCAGGCCACGCGATCCTGCGTTCAGGCGCTGGAGGAGCGGATGGGGGTGCGTCCACCGTCACGGCCGCAGGTCTTCGTCGGCGCCGCCGTGTCCGATCTCAGGATCCCCGGGCGCTAGCATGAGCGCGATGGGGCGTTAGCCGCCGATCACTGCGGTGAAATCGCAGGTCACGTGATGTGGGCTGTCGGCCGACAGCATCAGGGTATGCCGGGCCGGCCGGGATGTTTCGTCGGGAAACATTTTTACCCATTCCTCGTTCAGCGCCGCGCGGCCGGTCGAGGGTTGCTTCATCCAGAAGTTGATCTTGATGATGTCGTCGACCGTGCCGCCGGCCGCTTCGACGCAGAGCCGGATGTGCTTGAAAATGTTGGTGACCTGTCCGGCAAGGTCGGCCGGCGCCGTGCGCGTCCCCGGCTCGGTGCCGTTCATGATGCTCGACATCACGATGTTGCCGATCCGGCTGGCGTTGGGAATGGGGTTCTGGTGGCTGTAGCCGGGATAGTTGACGCTCTTGCGCTTCGACATCGTTTTCTCCTGGGAAGGACAGGGAGCATTGCATTTCCCCCGGCATTGGCAAATGGCCGCGGCGGGTGAGGCCGATCAAGAGCCGGCGAGCCTCGCTGTCGCCATCTCGCGCAGCCTGGTGCGCTGGATCTTCGGACCGTTGGGCGAAGGCGTGACGGGAAACTCGGGCACGGCGAGCACGCGCATCGGGACCTTGTAGTTGGCGAGGCCGCGGCGGCAGTGGTCGATGATGGCGTCTTCGTTGAGCGCGGCACCCGGCTCGAGGATGACGAAGGCCACGGCGCGGACGCCCTCCGCGCGCGGCAGGGCGATGGCCTGGCAGGCCGCAATCCTCGGGATCGACTGGATGTGGGATTCGATCTCGAGCGGATTGACGAGGAAGCCCGCGAGCCGCAGCACGTCGCCCATCCGGCTGAGGAAGGTGAACCCGCCGTCGCCATCGAGTTCGGCAAGATCGCCGGTGCGCACATAGCCATCGCGCGTGATGGTCTCCGCAGTCGCCGCGTCATCGCCGTAGTAGCCGGCCATCAGGGACGGGCCGGCGCACTCCAGGGCGCCGGGCTGGCCGGGCCCGAGAAGAGCGCCGCTTTCGGGGTCGCGGACCAGGACATGGGCGATCGGCGAGGTCGGGACTCCGCCACCGCGCTTGCGTCGCGTCACGGCAGTGTCGGGTGGCCGGAGCGCATAGAGCGCCTGGACCTCGCTCATGCCATAGAGGCCGCAGAGCCGCAGGCCGCGCGCTTCGGCTTGCTCGGCAACGGTGTCGAGGGCGGCGTTGAAGGAGGCGTAGCCCGCCCACTTCACGGAGGGAAACGGCCGATCGCCGGACACTGCCTCGAGCAGACGCGCGTACATGTCGTCGCTGCCGAACAGGGTGGTGGGCCGGTGTTGGGCGATCAGGCGGGCAATCTCGTCGACCTCGTAGGAGTCGACCAGCACGCAGGGCTTGCCGGCGGCGAGGGTCGCCATTGTCTGGTTGAAGCCGTAGACGCCGCACAGCGGAAGAATGGACAGTGCCAGCGTGTCGGGCGCCGTGAAGCCGAAGGTGCGAGCTACCTGCTGCGCGTGACTGGCGATCGCGCCCTGCCGATGCAGCACGAACTTGGGCGCACTGGTCGTGCCCGAGGTGGTGAAGATGTTGCAGGGGGCATTGGGCCGCGCGTTGTTGACCCCGAGCGGGGGGCGCGACAGCAGACGGTCGAACGGGATGCGTCGCAGTCGCGCCGTGGCGAGTGGTTCCGCCGTCGGTGTGCTTCCTACCGTGACGAGGGCCGTCAGGCGATCGAGAGCGGCTGGATCGATGTCGGCCAGGATCGAGAGGAAGTCCGCTCGCCGGAAGCTCGGCGCGCAGACCATCACCTTGGCGCCGGACCGGCCGACGACGTCGGCGACCTCGACAGCGCGGTAGCGGGTGTTGACGGCGACGGCTATGGCGCCCAGTCGGGCGCAGGCGAAGTAAAGAATGGGGTAGGCCGGCAGGTTCGGCAGCCACAGGGCCACACGGTCGCCGGGCCCGACCCCGAGATCCGCAAGCCCCTGGCCGGCACGCGCCGCCGCATCCTGCAGTTCGGCAAAGGAGATCGTACGCTCGCCATGGATGAACGCCGGCGCGTCAGGCCTTTCCTCGACCATGTCGGCAAGCAGGGCCCAGACGTCCGAGGCGGGAAAGGCGGTCGGCATGCGGCGCGAAGACTAAAGCAAGTCTGTCTCACCTCAAGCCGCCCTGCGGTCGCGCAACCGGTCGTCGCCGATGCTAGACTGGCCACCGGACGAGGGAGGCGGCACGAGAGTTGCTCGCCCAAGGGAAGCCGTCGTCCGAGGGGAGGTTGCCATGCTGCGCCGAAGCCTGCTTGCCGTTCCGCTCGTTCTCGCCGCCGTGCCATCGCGCGCCCAGCAATGGGTGCCGAAGCAGCCGATCAAGATTCTCGTCGGGTACGCGCCCGGCGGCACCGCCGACATCACGGCCCGGCTGGCGGCCGACACGATTTCGCGCCAGCATGGCTATACCGTCATCGTCGACAACAAGACCGGTGCCGGCGGCTTCATCGCCCTGAAGCAGGTCGCGCAGTCGCCGCCCGATGGCTACACGGTCGGCATCGGCATCATGGGCCAGATTGCCGTCGGACCTGTCGTGCCCGGCTCGCAGATCCCGCTGGACCTCGACAAGGAGCTGGTGCCGATCGCCAACCTGGTCGGCGTGCCGATGGCACTGATCGTGCGCATGGATGCGCCGTTCAAGACCATTCCCGAACTGATCGCCTACGCCAAGGCGAACCCCGGCAAGGTCTCCTATGCCTCGACTGGCTTGGGCTCGACCAATCAGCTCGGCGCGGAGTTCCTTGCCGCCGAGGCGGGCGGGCTGAAAATGATCCACGTGCCCTATCGCGGCGGCGCGCCGGCCATCGCCGACGTGGCTGCGGGCAACGTCGACCTGTTCTTCGGCAACGTGTCGGAACTGATGGGCATGGCGCGGGGCGGCAAGGTGCGCGTGCTGGCGCTGGCCTCCTCGCGACCCTCGCCGCTCGCTCCCGAGCTGCCGCTGCTCACCGCGACCGTCCCGGCGCTCGACATCAACAACTGGTTCGGCCTGTTCGGTCCCGCAGGCCTGCCGTCCGACATTCTGGCCGGTCTCAGCAAGCTCTTCATCGGTGCGATCGCCGATCCGTCCAACAAGGAGGCGCTTGCCAAGCAGGGTCTGGAGGCACTCGGCCAGGACCCGGCCGCCTTCAAGGCCTACATCCTGAAGGACCGCGAACGTTGGGCGAAAGTGGTCAAGCAGGGCAACGTCAAGGCTGAGTAGCAAAGGACCTTTAATGAGCGCGCCGCTGTCCCTCGGTATCGACATCGGGGGAACCTTTACCGACCTCGTCATCCACGATCCGCGCACCGGCCGCGCCGTCATCTGGAAGGAGAGCACGACACCCGACGATCCGGCGCGCGGCGCGCTATTGGGCACACAACGCGTCCTCGAAAAGGCAGGCGTCAAGCCCGAGCAGGTCGGCCGGGTCGTGCACGCCACGACGCTCTTCACCAATGCCCTGATCGAGCGCAAGGGCGCCAGGACCGGGCTGTTGACCACGGCTGGTTTCGCCGACGCCCTGGAGATCGCGCGCGAGCGCAAATATGAGCTCTACGATCTCTTCATCGAGATGCCCAAGCCGCTGGTGCCGCGGCCGTGGCGGCGCGAAGCCAGAGAGCGACTGGCGGCCGATGGTAGTGTCGAAGTCCCGCTCGACGTCGACGCGGCATTGAGAGAAGTCGCGGAGCTGGTCGAACAGGGCATCGAGAGTCTCGCCATCTGCTTCCTGCACAGCTACGCCAATCCGGCGCATGAGCGCGCCATCGGTGCCGCCGTGGCCGAGCGCTTCCAGAACCTCTCGATCTCGCTCTCCTGCGATGTCGCGCCCGAGATCCGCGAGTACCAGCGCGCCAGCACCACGGTCGCCAACGCCTACATCCGGCCGCTGGCCGAGGTCTATCTTGAACGGCTGGAGCACGCGCTCAGTTCATCCGGCATTCCCGGCGGCCTCTTCCTCATGCTCTCCAACGGTGGCCTGACACATGTGAGCGAGGCCAAGCGGACGCCGGTGCAGTTGCTGGAAAGCGGTCCGGCTGCCGGCGCGCTGGCCGGCGCCTGGTTTGGCCGCAACGCCGGCCTGCAGCGCGTGCTCGCCTTCGACATGGGCGGCACGACGGCCAAGCTCGCCCTGGTCGATGACGGCGAGCCGCTGGTCGCCTACGGTTTCGAGGCGGCGCGCGAGAAGCGCTTCCTGCGTGGCTCAGGGCTGCCCATCATGATCGCCACCGTCGAACTGATCGAGATCGGCGCCGGCGGTGGCTCGATCGCGCGCAGGAGCGACCTTGGCACGCTGCAGGTCGGTCCCGAGAGCAGCGGTGCGCAGCCCGGTCCGGCCTGCTACGGCCGCGGCGGCACCGAGGCGACCGTGACCGACGCCGATCTGGCGCTCGGCTATCTCAACGCCGACTTCTTCCTGGGCGGCGCCATGAAGATCGACCGGGCCGCGACCGAGGCGGCGCTGGGTGGGCTCGCCGTGGCGCTGGACGTCGAGCGCGACCGTGCGGGCTTCGGCGTGCACGATGTGGTGAACGAGAACATGGCGGGCGCTGCGCGGGTCGCCATCGCCGAACGCGGCCGAATCCCGGCCGAGTACGCGCTGCTGGCGACCGGTGGGGCGGGGCCGGTCCATGCCTGGAACGTCGCGCGCAAGCTCGGCGTCACGCGCGTTGTCTGTCCGCCCGGCGCCGGGGCCGGCAGCACCATCGGTATGCTGATGGCGCCGGCGCGCGTCGATCGCGTCGCGAGTTTCAGTACAGCGCTCGCGGGCGCGGATTTCGACCGGGCCGAGGCGGTCTTCGCGGCCCAGGAGAAGGAATCGCTCGAGGTCCTGCGCCCGACCGGCGCCGACGCCTCGGGGCGGGTCGTGCGACGTCTTGCCGACATGCGCTATATCGGCCAGGGGAGCGAAGTCACCGTGGCCATGCCGTCGCCGCTCACCGAAGCGAGCGTCCGCACGGCCTTCGAAGCGGCCTACAAGGCTTTGTTCGCACGCACGCCGCCGGGTGCGGCGATCCAGTTCGTGGCGCTCCGGCTCTCCGTCAGCGCGCCGATGCCCGGCGCCGGCGGCAAGCTCGAACTGCTGCGGCATCCTTCGTCGCAGGCGCTGAAGGGCATCCGCCCGGTTTTCTTCGCTGATGCCGGCAAGATGCTGCCGACCAATGTCTACGACCGTTATGCTCTGGAGGCGGGCGTGACCGTGCAAGGGCCGGCGGTGTTCGAGGAAGACGAAAGCACCTTCATCGTCGGTCCCGGCGCGACGGCGCGCCTGCTGCCCGACGGTTCCATTCTGGCGGAGGTCGTCTGATGTCGCGCACGTTCGACGCGATCGAACTGGAACTCCTGTGGCGGCGACTGATCTCGCTGGTCGACGAGGCGGCGGCGGCCATGGTGCGCACGAGCTTCTCCACTTTGGTGCGCGAGAGTTACGACTTTTCCTGCGTCGTCACCGACGCTTCGGGCCAGTCGCTGGTGCAGGCGAGCGAGAGCATCCCGAGCTTCATCGGCACGCTGCCGGAGACGGTGAAGCATTTTTTGCATTTCTTCCCGCCCGATCAGCTTGCGCCGGGCGACGTGCTGATCACCAACGACATCTGGCTGGGTACCGGCCATCTGCCCGACGTCACGCTGGCCAAGCCGATCTTCCGTGGCGGCAAGCTGATCGCCTTCAGTGCCACGACGGCGCATGCGCCCGACATTGGCGGCAAGATCAGGAGCCCCGAGCCGCGGGAGGTCTTCGAGGAGGGCCTGCAGATCCCGCCGATGAAGATGATCGCCGCCGGCAAGACCGACGAGACGCTGGTCGCCATCATCCGCAAGAACGTGCGCACGCCCGACCAGATAATGGGCGATCTCTATGCCCAGATCGTGGCGCTCGACCTGATGGAGGACCGGTTGCTGGTCCTGATGGAGAACTATGGCCTGCCCGACCTCACTGACCTGGCACGTGAAATACAGGGTCGCTGCGAGACGGCGATGCGGGCCGCCATCCGCGAGCTGCCCGATGGCACCTACCATAGCGAACTCAAGACCGACGGCATCATGGAGACGCCGATCACGCTCAAGCTCAAGCTCACGATCCGGGGCGACGAGATCGAGATGGATTTTGCCGGCACCGACGCCCAGGTCGACCGGGCCATCAACTGCGCGCTTTGCTACACCAACGCCATGGCGATGTACGGAGTGAAGGTTTGTACCAGCCCCAACCTGCCCAACAACGAAGGCGCGTGGCGGCCGATCACGTTGAAGGCGCCACCTGGCTGCATCGTCAATCCGCAGTTCCCCGCGCCGGGCGGCTCGCGCATGCTGATCGGCCACTATGTGCCGATGCTGGTGTTCGGTTGCCTGGGCCAGATCGTGCCGGAGCGCGTGATGGCGGCCTGCGGTTCGCCGATGTGGGGCATGAACCAGTCGGGTGTGCGTGATGATGGCAAGGGCGGCGGCAGGCCCTACGCCAACATGTTCTTCTACAATGGCGGCATGGGCGGCAACACGCAGCGCGACGGCGTCACCTGTCTCAGCTGGCCGTCCAACGTCTCCTCGACCTCGATCGAGATCAGCGAACACATCGCACCGCTGCGCTTCCATCACAAGAAGCTGCGTCCCGACTCGGGCGGTCCCGGCCGGCATCGCGGCGGCCTCGGCCAGGAGATCCTGATCGAGAGCCGGAGCGACACGCCGATTGCGGTTTCGTTCCTGGCTGAACGCACGATTTTCCCGGCCTTCGGCATCGAAGGCGGCCGCGACGGCGCGCCGGGGGAACTCAAGATCAACGGCGTCAAGACCGATCCCAAGAAGCAGTATGTGCTGAACAAGGGAGATACGGTTTCTCTCGGCACACCGGGCGGCGGCGGTCACGGCGACCCGCGGCAGCGCGATCCGGCGGCGCGTGCCGCCGACCTGACTGCCGGCTATGTGACCGACGCGACGGTTTACCGCGGCTGACACCACAGGATCGGGCTGTCTGTCGAAACGCGCGGTCCGGAAGATCGGGATTGTCTGAGATTACGGTCGATCGGAATCTGCCTTAGGATGGGTTTACGAGGGCAAGGCGATGACAAACGCGATCACGATCCGCACGACGGGGCTGGGCCTGCTGACGTGGGCGGTGCCGTTCGTCGTCTCCTTCCTGTTCTTCGACCGCAGCGGTCAGCTCGCGATCTCGCAACCTCTGTTCAAGTCGTTGATGGTCGTCGTGTTCGGCGGCGTCGGCGTGGCGCTGCTGGTGGTGGCCTTCCGCCGGGTGACTCCGACGCCGCGGTCCGGCCTGGTGCTCGGCTGCTACTGGCTCGCGATCAACCTCGCGCTCGACCTCGCGGTGCTGGTGCCGTTTGCCAAGCTGGCCGTCGACGCCTATTTCTTCGACATCGGCCTGCGCTACCTCCTGATCCCGATGATCGCGACGGCGATGGGCGCCGTCGGATCGCACAAGGCCTGACGGAAACCACAAGGAAAGCCTCGATGAAGATCGCCTACTCGGCCGCCAGCCCCTATGTCCGCAAGGTCATGGCCTGCGCCATCGCCCGCGGTCTCGACGGCAGGATCGAACGCTGGAAGGTCGCCACGACCGATCCGGCGCTGCTGGCATTCAATCCGCTGTCCAAGGTGCCGACCCTGGTCACCGACGACGGCACCGTGCTCTACGACAGTCCGGTGATCTGCGAGTATCTCGACAGCCTGGGCGACGCACCCAAACTCTATCCCGCCCCGGGACCGGCGCGCTGGAAGGCCCTGACGCAGGAGGCGTTGGCCGACGGCATCATGGATGCGAGCCAGCCGCGGCGCCGCGAGATCGCGCTGCCGCAGGACGACGGTCGCAAGGCCTATATCGACCTGCAGCGTGGCAAGGTGGGGCGCGCCGTCGACGCGCTCGAGAAGGAAGCAAGCAGTCTGGGCGACCTCAAGACGGTGGGCGAGATCTCGATCGGCTGCGCGCTGGGCTATCTCGATTTCCGTTTTGCCAACGAGCCCTGGCGTCCGGGTCATCCGCTGCTCACGGCGTGGTACGAGCGCGTCGTGAAGCTGCCGCCGCTTGCCCAGACCATGCCTGTGGGGTGATCGCCGGAGGCGCCGATGAGCGACATCGACGTAAAACCCGAGACCATTGCCAAGCCCAAGACCAAGCGCCCGCCGCTCTACAAGGTGATCCTGCTCAACGACGACTATACGCCGCGCGAGTTCGTCGTGATGGTGCTGAAGGCGGTCTTCCGCACCACCGAGGAGGAGGCCTACGGCATCATGATGACGGCGCACCGTCAGGGCGCCTGCGTCGTGGCCGTGTTCACGCGCGAGGTGGCGGAGACCAAGGCGACGGAGGGCACCGACGCCGGCCGCCGCGCCGGCCACCCGCTCACCTTTTCGACGGAGCCGGAAGAGTAGGGCTCAGCCCGCGACCAGCCCGGCCGCCGTGACGCCCGCGATGCAGGCGGCCTCGTCCTCGTCGCCGGTGCCGCCGCTCGCGCCGGCCGCGCCCAGGATGTTGCCGGCGGCATTCTTGATCAGCACCGCGCCGGTCTGCGGCAGGAACTTGCCCTGCGCGGTGGCGGCCAGCGCAACGAAGAACTGCGGGTTCTCCTTGGCCCGGCCGAGCAGCGTGCGGCTCGATGCCCCCATGCCGACCGCGGCCCAGGCCTTGCCGATGGCGATGTCGTTGCGGAACATGCTGGCCTCGTCCTCGCGCTGCAGCGATTTGACGTGGCCGGACGCGTCGAGCACGGCGACGGCCAGCGGCTTGATCTTGAGCCGGCGCGCGTCGGCCAGGGCCGCTTCCACGATCTTGTTGGCCTGGGCGAGTGTGAGGTTGGTCATGGTCTCATCCTTAAGGTATTGGGAACATTGAAGAAATCTGAAGGCCGGACGATCCCGCCCGGATTGGGTCGTTGCCTCCCGGTCGGCGGAAAACGAGTGTAGATCAATGGGTTGACGGGAAGGGCGGTGATCCGTATTTTCCGCCCGCTTTCGGAATTCTCCCCGGCCCGGCCGGGGCTTTTTGTTGGATTAGGACCATGAAGATCCGTCATTCGCTCAAGTCGGTGAAGGCCCGTCATAAGGACTGCCGCATCGTGCGCCGCAAGGGCCGCGTTTACGTCATCAACAAGACCAATCCGCGCTTCAAGGCCCGTCAGGGCTAAAGCTGCGGCAGGCGCTGCTTTGATCAAGGCGGCGGAGGCTTCGGCTTCCGCCGCTTTTTTATTTGGCGTATGAGCGAAGCATGCAGATGCCGCCGCTCGATCCCGCCATCCTCGCCCGCCGCGGCGACATCGTGGCCGCCCTGCGGGCGATCGTGCCGGGTGAGGGCGTGATCGACGACCTCGAAGGCATGCGTCCCTACGAATGCGACGCCCTCTCGGCCTACCGCCAGATGCCGTTGGTCGTGGTGCTGCCCGAGACGGTGGCGCAGGTCTCGGCCATCCTGCGCTATTGCCAGGACAACAAGGTCAAGGTCGTGCCGCGCGGCGCCGGGACCTCGCTGTCGGGCGGTTCCATGCCGGTGGGCGACGCCATTTTGCTGGGGCTGGGCAAGTTCAACCGCGTGCTGGAGATCGACTACGCCAACCGCTGCGCCCGCGTGCAGCCGGGTGTCACCAACCTCGGTGTCACCAAGGCGGTCGAGCATGAGGGGTTCTATTACGCGCCCGACCCCAGTTCGCAGATTGCCTGCTCGATCGGCGGCAACGTCGCCGAGAATTCCGGCGGGGTGCACTGCCTGAAGTACGGCCTCACCACCAACAACCTTTTAGGCATCGAACTGGTGCTGATGACCGGCGAAGTGGTTCGTCTGGGCGGCAAGCATCTCGACTCCGAGGGCTACGATCTTCTGGGCGTCATGACCGGCTCCGAAGGCCTTTTAGGCGTCGTGACCGAGGTGACGGTGCGTCTGCTGCGCAAGCCCGCCACCGCGCGCGCCGTTCTGCTCGGCTTTCCGACCGAGGCCGCCGCGGCCGATTGCGTGGCCGCCGTCATCGCCTCCGGCATCATCCCGGCCGGCATGGAGATGATGGACAAGGACGCGGTGAAGTGTGCCGAGGCCTACGTCGGCGCGGGATATCCGCTCGACGCCGAGGGGCTGCTGATCGTCGAACTCGATGGGCCGCCGGTCGAAGTCGATTACCTGGTCGAGCGCGTGGCCGAGATCGCAAAAGGGCGGGGTGCGACCACGGTGCGCGTCAGCAACGACGAGCAGGAGCGCGTGCTGTTCTGGGCCGGCCGCAAGGCGGCATTTCCCGCGGTCGGCCAGATCACGCCCGACTACATGTGCCTCGACGGCTCCGTGCCGCGCGGCCGGCTGGTCGAAGTGCTGGCCGAGATGCGCGAGATGTCGAAGCAGCACCGGCTGCGCGTGGTGAACGTCTTTCATGCCGGCGACGGCAACCTCCATCCGCTGATCCTGTTCGACGCCAACGATCCCGACGAACTGCGCCGGGCCGAGGAGTTTGGCGCCGACATCCTGCGGCTCTGCGTGCGCGTCGGCGGCGTGCTGACCGGCGAGCATGGCGTCGGCATCGAGAAACGCGACCTGATGGGCGTGCAGTTCACCGAAATCGATCTCGATCAGCAGATGCGGCTGAAATGCGCGTTCGATCCCGACCACCTGCTGAACCCCGGCAAGGTCTTCCCCCAGCTCCGCCGCTGCGCCGAGCTGGGCCGCGTTGTTGTCCACCACAACAAGCTGCCTTTCCCCGACATCCCGCGGTTTTAGAGCAACGATGGTGCGTTCACCGTTTCATGTTCCTCTCCGCCCGCGTCATACGCGGGGGGAGAGGCTAGGTGAGGTGGGTCATGCGGTGCGCCAACGCGATGCCCGTCGGTGTGGCGACACCCACCTCACCCTCCCATCGCTTCGCGATGGGCCCCTCCCTCTCCTCCCACGCTGCGCGCGGGCGGAGAGGGCTCACGACTGCGGTACTAGTCGATGACCTCGACAATCAAGCCGCGCGACGCGAGCGAGCTGCGGCAGGCGGTGGAATGGGCGCTGAACGACGGCACCACGCTCGACGTGCGCGGGCAGGGCAGCAAGATCGGTCTCGGCAAGCCGATGAACTGTGACCAGGTGCTCGACCTCTCCGGCATCAGCGGCATCGTCGATTACGCGCCCGAGGAGCTGGTCGTCACCCTGCGTGCCGGCACGCCGATGCGTGATGTGGAAGCGCTGCTGGCGCAACGCAACCAGATGCTGGCCTTCGAGCCGCCCGATCTCGGCCCGCTGCTCGGCCGGGAAGCCGGGCAAGGGACGCTGGTTGGCGCGGTCATGGGCAATCTGGCGGGTCCGCGCCGGCTGTCCGCCGGGGCCGCGCGCGACCACCTGCTGGGCTTCAGCGGCGTCAATGGTCGCGGCGAGAGCTTCAAGTCGGGCGGCAAAGTGATGAAGAACGTCACCGGCTACGACCTTTCCAAGCTGCTGGCGGGCTCCTGGGGCACGCTCGCCGTGCTCGACCAGGTGTCGGTGAAGGTTCTGCCGGCGCCCGACCAGACGCGCACGCTCCTGTTGCTGGGCCTCGACGAGGCGGCGGCGGTGCGCGCCATGTGCGCGGCGCTCGGCAGTCCGCACGAGGTGTCCGGCGCCGCGCATCTGCCGGGCAAAACGGCCTTGCGTCTCGAAGGTGTGGCGCCCTCGGTCGAGGCACGGCTAAAAGCGTTGCGCGAGCTGCTGGCCGACAGCGGCGCAAAAATGGCGGAACTCGGCACACTCGAGAGTCGAGTCTTCTGGCGCGAAGTACGCGACGTGGCACCGCTCAAGGCGGCCCCCGAGGCCGTCATCTGGAAAATCTCCTGCCCGCCGACCGAGGGTCCGGCCATCGTCGCGCGCCTCAAGGTACAGCGCCCAGGGGTCGAAGCGTTCTACGATTGGTCGGGCGGGCTCATTTGGCTGGCCCTGCCGCCCAGCGCCGATGCCGACCATGCGATCGTGCGCGGCGCCCTGGGTGCCAAGGGCGGCCATGCCACGCTCATGCGCGCGCCCCAAGCCGTACGCGCGGCGGTGCCCGTCTTTCAGCCGCAGCCGGCAGCCCTCGCCGCGCTCGCGTCACGCGTAAAAGAGAGCTTCGATCCCAAGCGCCTCTTCAATCCCGGGCGGATGGGTTAGATGCTTTCCGTCGTCCCGACCGAAGCGAAGCGGAGTGGAGGGACCTTTTATGCGCAGGCAAGGTCCCTCCACTGCGTCTCGCTT
The DNA here is from genome assembly GCA_019745575.1 of Reyranella sp. Lineage (GTDB taxonomy): Bacteria > Pseudomonadota > Alphaproteobacteria > Reyranellales > Reyranellaceae > Reyranella. Next base: position 38,351 of record JAIETA010000336.1, read on the forward strand.
CGCTCGACTTCGGTCGGGACGACGGAGACAATCGCAAGACCTATCCGCAAAGGTCGAACCGTGAAACGCACGATCAAGCCCGTACATCCCGGCCGCATTCTCCGCGACGAGTTCATGGAGCCCGGCGGCATCTCGCAATACCGGCTGGCGCAGGCCACCGGTCTGTCGCAAGTGCAGGTCGGCAACATCGTTCGCGGCAGGCGGGGTATTACCGCCGAGACGGCGCTGCGCCTGGAACGCGCGCTTGGTATGAGCGCGCAAACCTGGATGAACCTGCAGACCCTCTACGAACTAGAGAAGGCGACGCTCGAGGCCGGGCGGCGGATCAAGCAGACCACGGAGCGGCTCAAGCTGCGCGACGCGGCCTGATCGGGGCTTTATGCAGACCAACTTCACCCTGGCCCAGCTTGCCGATCCCGAGACCGCGCGCAGCGAGCAAATCCTGCGCAAGTGCGTGCATTGCGGGTTCTGCACCGCCACGTGTCCCACCTTCGTGTTGCTGGGCGACGAGCGCGATTCACCGCGCGGCCGCATCTATCTCATAAAAGCGATGATCGAGGGCGACCGCGCGCCCAGCGCGTCGGAGGTCCGCCACGTCGACCGCTGCCTGTCGTGCCTGTCCTGCATGACGACCTGCCCGTCGGGCGTCAATTATATGCATCTGGTCGATCATGGCCGGCATCACATCGAGGAGACTTTTGCGCGCACGTTGCCCGATCGCCTCATGCGCGGGCTGCTCGCCTGGCTCATGCCGCGGCCGGCAGCCTTCCGTTGGGCCATGGTGCTGGGTAGGCTCGCCAAGCCTTTCGCGCCGCTCCTGCCGGCGACCAGCCCCGATCCCGGCGGCGCCACTTTCCTGCGTCGGCTGCGTGCCATGCTCGAGGCCGTGCCTGACAGGCTGCCGTCGCCGTCGCCGGTCGACCGGCCGCAGGTCTTCCTCGCCGTCGGTTTGGAACGCAAGCGCGTGGCGCTGATGCCGGGCTGCGGCCAGCAGGTGCTGGCGCCCGAGGTCAACGAAGCCACGGTGCGGCTGCTGACGCGGCTCGACATCGAGGTCGTGAACGTCGCGGGCTCGGGCTGCTGCGGCTCCTCGGTGCTGCATGTCGGCCGGAACGAGCAGGCGCTGGCCCTGGCCAAGCGCAACATCACGGCGTGGCTGGCCGAGATCGACGGCGCCGGCCTCGATGCCATCGTCATCAACGCTTCGGGTTGCGGCACCACGGTGAAGGACTACGGCCATATGCTGGCCGACGATCCGGTCTGGGCCGAGAAGGCGAGGCAGGTAGCCGGACTTGCCAAGGATGTGACCGAGATCGTGGCCGAGGTCGGCCTCAGCAACGTCGTGCCCCGGCCGCTCACCGTCGCTTATCACTCGGCCTGTTCCATGCAGCACGGCCAGAAGCTCACCGACCTGCCGAAGAAGCTTCTGCGCGAGGCGGGCTTCGTGGTGAAGGACGTGCCCGAGGGCCATCTCTGCTGCGGCTGGGCGGGCACCTACCAGGTGCTTCAGCCCGAGCTGTCGCGCCGGCTCCGCGACCGCAAGGTCGCCAACATCGAGAGCGTGCGGCCCGACCTGATCGCCGCCGGCAATTTCGGCTGCATCGGCAACATCGCGTCGGGGACAGGCATACCGATCGTCCACACTGTCGAGTTGCTGGACTGGGCGGCCGGCGGGCCGAAGCCGGGTGCGTTGGCGTAGGGCGTCCTGCCGCGTCGCCCGACACCGGACTCGATCATCCGGTGACTTGCTTCAGCACATCCGTCGCCCTGTGATCGAGGCCGACGCCTTCGATCAGATAGACGTTGCTCGTGGCGTTCCGGGTCCGGAGCGGCAGGATGGCCTGGTAGGCCGGCGAGGCATACCAGGCCTTCGCGCTATCGAGGTCGGGAAAGGCGATGACGACGAGGTCGCCTCGCCCGTTCCCTTCCAGGGTATGGCGCCGCCCGCCGTGGATGACGAAGCGGCCGTGGAAGGGCGCCAGCGTCGCGTCGATCCGTTCGAGGTATGCGACGATGTCGGCGCCGACCGAAACGGCTTCGAGTTGGCCCACGGCATAGGCGGTCACGTGTGTTCTCCCGGCGATGTTACGCCAGCGCGGACGCGGTCCGCGGGGTCTTGCGAAGCCCCATGAACTGCAGTTCGGCGAAGGCGAAGACGACCACCGCCTGGAACACGACGAAGGCGTAGCCGAGCGTCGTCGGGGCGACCCAGCCGCTCGCCAGCAGCACGATGCTCTCGACGACCCAGAGCGCGTTGATCGCGATGATCGTCCACACGGCGCCGCGCGAGACGATCGGCCGCGTGCCGACATAGCCGACGATCGCCGCGTACGGCAGGAGGAAGAGGCCGGCATAGAGCAGCAGAGCCGGTGGCAGACCGAGAAGTCCCGAGAGGGCCCCCGATCCCGCGGCCATGAGCAGTCCGGTGGCGCCGCTCGCGACCGCGTCGCCGAGCAGGGCAAAGCGCAGAAGCCGGGAAGGCTGTACGGGTGTCGACGTCATGATGACCTCCTTTGGTCGCTTGCTGTCACGGCAAGGATCGGAGATCGGCGGCGGCCGGTCGATTTCCTCGGAGGTAATGAGAAAGTGCGTCGTCCCGCTGTTGTTATGCCTCGGCGCCGACGCGCCACCATTTGGGTCGTCCCGCGCGATATGCGTGATACGTCGGCTGCAGCTCGCGACGGTTGGGCGAGTCGAACGTGCCGAGAAGCAGGCCGATGACGGGCTTGTCGTCGATGGCGCCCAGCGAGCTGCCGCATGTCGGGCAAAAAGCCCGACTCGAGAGGCCGGAGGACCGGTAGACCGACGGCGTCCCGCCGGGGCCTGTCCATTTCACCGCTTCTCGGGGAAACTCCACCCACGCCGTCGTCAGGGCGCCGGTGTTTCGCTGGCACATCTTGCAGGAACAGGTGTGTGGCTTGTCTGCCGGGCCCGACGCTTCGAACCTGATCGAACCGCAAAGACAGCCGCCGCGGTAGACCGTCCGCTTCGACTTCACAATCCGCGTCATGGCCCGTGCGCTCCTCGCTGCCTTCGGTTGCCGAATGAGGTAAGATGCGGTTCGGCATTGGACAAGGGCATGCTTTTTCTACGGCCTCCGACTTCCCGATCGACCATGGTGGGAGCCGTTCGCGCTTGCCTTGCCGCGCTGCTCGGCCTGATGCTGGGGGCGAACGTCATGGCCCAGAACGCCGGGAGCGGCCCCGTGCTCGACACGCTTTTCGCCAAGTTGCAGAGCGCCACCGATCCGGTCGCCATCCAGACCCTGGAGGCGGCGATCTGGGAGCAGTGGACGATGGTGCCCGATCTGAAGCAGCGCGAACTGATGTTGAGCGGCATCGTCGAGATGCAGCAGCAGCAGTTGAAGGCGTCAGTCGAGACTTTTGGCCGCCTGATCGAGATGGCGCCTGAGTTGTCGGAGGCCTGGAACAAGCGCGCCACCGTGCACTGGCTGCTCGGAAACTTTCCGGCGTCGCTCGCCGACATTTGCGAGACCGTCAAGCGCGAGCCGCGCCATTTCGGCGCCTACTCCGGTCTCGGCATGATCCGCGCCGAGATGGGCGAAAACGCCCGGGCGGTCGCCGCCTTCGAGCTGGCGCGCAAGTGGAATCCGCACATCGTGGGCATCGACTCGGAGATCGCGCGGCTCAAGGCGATGGGTGGCGACACGCCGGCCGACCCGTTGGGCTGCGGCCAGCGAATTGCGGGACGGTAGAAAGTCGTTTCCGCAGATTTCGTAGGCAATTTGGAAGTTCTCCCTAGAGCAGGATGAAGTCAGATCGAATCGGCCGGAGAAAAATATTCCGTCGTCTCGAGCGGAGCGCGCAGCGCGCAGCGGAGAGACCTTCTCGCCACGATTTGTGGGCTATTGGGTGAAACAAGGTCTCTCCGCTCCGCACCTTCGGTGCTCCGGTTCGGGCGGAGTAGTCTCCGCCCTGAGACGACGAAGTCTTCCAAGTCGGACCTCAAGTCATCGCGCTCCAGGTTGGATATTTGCACGCCGGCCTTCCATGGCTGCAGTAAAGACCGAGGTCCTTGCCGCGCGGCGGGCGCGCGGGCACAGTCGCGGCGCGTCGGGCCAGCCGGCCGGCGCACGATTCTGAGGCATTTGTGGAAGAAATCCTGCTCGGCCTGCTGGCGATCGCTTGGGCGATCGGAACGCCCGTCATCGCCATCGTGGCGCTGGTGCGCACGTCGCGGCTGCGCGAGGCCAACGAGCGGCTGACCGCGGAAGTGGCGCTGCTGCGGCGCCAGGGTCTGCCCGCCGAGGGGCTGCCGCCGCCGTTCGTGGCCGAGCCCGTGGCCCGGCCTGTCGTCGAGTCACCGCCGCTCCTCGATCCCGTTTCGGCGCCCGTAGCTGACGCGTTGGGGCAGCCCCCCGAGCCTGCGTTGCCGCCGCCCCTGGCCGTCGAGCCGGTGCAGGGCGGCTGGGAGCAGCGGCTGGGCGCGCGCGCCTTTCTATGGGTTGGGGCGGTCACGCTGGCGCTGGCCGCGATCTTCCTGGTCCGCTACTCGATCGAGGAGGGCTACCTGTCGCCCGAGGTACGGGTAATCCTGGCGGCGCTGTTCGGCTTCGCGCTGATCGGCGGCGCCGAGAAGATGCGGTCGCGCGACGAGCGCGTCGCCCAGGCATTGGCCGCGGCCGGCGTCGCGGCGCTTTATGGCGCCTTGTTCTCGGCCGTGGCGCTCTACGGCATGATCTCGAAGGTCGCGGCCGGCGGCGGGGCGGCGGCGCTCACCGCCTTCGCCATCGGCGTGTCGCTGCGCCACGGCATCCTGGTGGCCGCGCTCGCCTTCGTCGGCGGCTTCGCGAGTCCGGCGATCATCGGCAGCGAGACGCCCAATACGCCGGTGCTGTTCGGCTATCTGCTGGCGATCGCCGCCGGCACGCTGGGTGTCATCCGCATAAGGGGCTGGTGGCCATTGGGCTGGGGTGTCCTGGCGGGCTCGGCGCTGTGGACGGTGGTGTGGATGCTGGCGCCGCGCGATGCCGGCGAGCTCCACTGGGTCGGCCTCTTCCTGGTGGCGGTTGCCGGCCTCTTCGTTTGGGCGACATGGCGGCGGATGGGCGAGAGCGAGAATCCGCCGGCCGACGTCGCGGCGCTGGTCTGGACGGCGCTGGCCGGTACGGGCGTGCTGCTGGTCTGCCTGGTGGTCGAGGACAACGGCCAGCAGAAGGCCGGCTGGTTGGCCTTGGCACTGCATGGCGCCGGGGCCTTCGCGCTGGGTCGCTGGACGCCGCGCTTCCAGTATGCTGCGGCACTGGGGCCGGGCCTGTCGCTGCTCGCCCTCGTGCTGTGGTGGGGGGCGACGCGCGGCGCCGGCGCGGACTGGAACGCCGATCGCTTCGCCTGGCTCACGATCCTGTTCGGCGGCTTCTATGCGGCGGCCGCCTTCGCGCTGCTGTGGAACGCCGGACGGCCGGGGTTCTGGGCAGCGCTCTCCGTGGCTGCCGCGTTCACGCATTTTCTGCTGTGCTGGTACGTGCTCAGAAGCACCGAGCCTGGCGTGCCCTGGGGCCTGATCAGTGTCGGTCTCGCCGGGCCGTTCCTGGTCGGCGCCGAGCGACTCACCCGCTGGCGGGACAGCATGACCGGCGCCACCGAGGCGCTGGGCTACCTGGCGGCCGGCGTCACCTTCTTCATTGCCGCCGCCATCCCGATGGAACTCAGCCGCGAGTGGATCACGGTGGCCTATGCGATCGAACTGGCGGCGGTGGCGGCCATCGCTGCACGGCTCGATCTGCGCGCCATGCGATTGCTGTGCTGGCCGCTGCTGGCCGTCGTGGTCGTGCGCTTCGTCTTGAATCCCGAGGTGCTGAAATATCCGCTGGGCGTCACGCCGGTCTTCAACTGGATCCTGTGGGGGTACGGCATTTCGATCGCGGCGCTCGTCGTCGGCCTGCGGTTCCTGCGCACCAGCGGCGACGAACGGCTGGTGCGGTCGGTCGAGGCTGCCATTGCGCTGCTCGCCTTCGTGCTGGTGACGCTGGAGGTGCGCAGTCTCTTCCAGCCGGGTTCCATGGCGACGCCCGACACCGGCTTCACCGAGCGCTCGTTCTACGTCGCGATCTGGGGCGCTTTCGCGTTGTGTGCGCTCTGGATGGCGCGCCGCGGCCGCGATCCGGTGGCGCTCTGGGCCTGGCGGTTGAGCGGCGGCTTGGCGGTGGCGACCGTGCTGATCGTCCAGGTGCTGGTTGCCAATCCGGTTGCCGAGCACGCCGATCTCGGGCGGTTGCCGCTCTTCAACGGCCTGTTCCTGGCCTATGCGGTGCCGGCCGCGATGGTCGCGCTGGCGCGGCGCTGGATCGATGTCGAGGTCGACAGGCACCGGGACCTCGACCTGATGATCGAGGTGACGGCTTCGATCCTGGCTTTCGTCTATGTCTCGCTGGAAGTCCGGCACCTGTTCGATCCCGGCTTCGACCGGCCCGGGCTCGTAGCACGTGGGCTGGAACTCTATGCCTACTCGATCGTCTGGCTGTTGTTTGGCGTGGCCCTGCTGGCGCTGGGCTTTCTGCGCCAGACGGCGGCGTTCCGGCACGCCGGCATGGTGCTGGTCTGCATCGTGGTCGCCAAGGTGTTCCTGATCGACATGGCCGGCCTCACCGGCCTGTTGCGGGTGTTCTCCTTCCTCGGACTCGGTGCGGCCCTGATCGGTCTGGGCTATGCCTATCGGCGATTCGGACTTCAGCAGAGGCAGAACACCTAGTAGCTCTGCACAGAGATTATGACTCTTTGGCTGGGTCTGGATAGGCCCGCAGTAGTTTGATGCGAGCGCGCC
>JAIETA010000141.1 GCA_019745575.1 Reyranella sp.
CGACGGACCTTCACGAAGTCCTCGCGATCGTGCTCCCGGCCGCACTTGGGGCATTTGATCGGGCTCTTGTTCAGATCGTAGAAGCGCGCCGCACAGCTCTGGCAGGTGCGCTTGGTGCCCCAGGTCGCCTTGACCACGCTGAATCTCCCGGAATTCCGCTGAATTCGACCGAATCGGCCGCGAGGGAGCGCGTATGTCATGCGTCTTTCACCCTGTCAAAACCAAATTCCGGCATGCTAGGAGGGCGCCGCGCCGCTTTGGCGCAATGCTTCTTGGAGGCCGCCCTGTCCGCCAGAGCCACAACGGCCAAGCTGATCGCCCGTCCGGCCGCCCGGCTGGAAGGCCGAGTCCGCGCCCCTGGCGACAAGTCGGTATCGCATCGCGCCCTGATGTTCGGCGCCCTGGCGCTGGGCGAGACAACGGTGTCAGGCCTTCTGGAAGGCGAGGATGTGCTCAGCACCGCGGCGGCACTAAGGGCCCTCGGCGCGGACATCGTGTTCGAGCGCGATGGCGACCGCCTGTGGCGCATCCGCGGCTTCGGCGTGGGCGGTGGCCGCGAACCCGGCGACGTGCTCGATCTGGGAAATTCGGGCACATCGGCGCGCCTTCTGTCGGGTATCCTGGCCAGCCATCCCTTCACAAGTTTCATGACCGGCGACGCCTCGCTGCGCGGCCGGCCGATGCAGCGGGTCATCGAACCGCTGTCGCGCATGGGCGCCCGCTTCGTCGCCCGCGAGGGCGGACGCATGCCGCTTGCCGTCATCGGTACCGATGAGATGGTGCCGATCGAGTACCGCCTGCCGGTGGCCTCCGCACAGGTGAAGAGCGCCATCCTGCTGGCCGGCCTCAACACGGCCGGCGAGACGACGGTGATCGAGCCCGAGGCAACGCGCGATCACACCGAGCGCATGCTGCGCCACTTCGGGGCCGATGTCCGGGTAACCCGTGCCGCGGACGGGGCGACGCGGATCACGGTTGTGGGCTGGCCCGAGCTCAAGGGCCGCGACGTCGCCGTGCCGGGCGATCCGTCGTCGGCCGCCTTCGCCGTCGTCGCCGCGGCGATCCGTCCGGGCAGCGACGTCACGGTCGAGAATGTCGGTGTAAATCCACTGCGCGCCGGACTCTATGAGACGCTGCGCGAGATGGGCGCCGACATCGCCTTCGAGAATGCCCGCGAGGTCGGCGGCGAGCCGGTAGCCGATCTCCATGTCAGGGGCGGTGGCTTGAAAGGCGTCGAGGTGCCGGCCCATCGCGCGCCCTCGATGATCGACGAATATCCCATCCTGGCCGTGGCAGCGGCGTGCGCCGAAGGCACGACCCGCATGTCGGGATTGGCCGAGCTCCGTGCCAAGGAAAGCGATCGCTTGGCCAGCGTCGCGGCGGGCCTCGCGGCCAACGGCGTGCGCCACGAGATGGGCGCCGACACTCTCGTTGTCCACGGCACCGGCGCCGCGCCGGCCGGCGGCGGTCTCGTCAAGACACACCTCGATCACCGTATTGCCATGTCGTTCCTGGTGCTGGGGCTTGCCGCCAGGGAACCGGTGGCGGTCGACGACGGCTCGCCGATCGACACCAGCTTTCCCGGCTTCGCAGCCCTCCTGAACGGACTCGGCGCGAAGATCGGGCCGGCGTGAGCGGCGTCGCGTGAACAGGCCGCTGGTCATCGCCATCGACGGGCCTTCGGCGGCCGGCAAGGGGACGCTGGCCCGCCGCCTCGCCGCCCATTTCCGACTGCCTCATCTCGATACCGGGCTGCTCTATCGCGCCGTCGGCCTGCGGGCCGAGGAAAGCGGCCGTCCGGCCAGCGAGGTCGCCGCCGGGCTGCTGCCGTCGGATCTGGCCGATCCCGCTCTGCGGACCGATCTTGCCGGGCAGGCTGGATCGAAGGTCGCCGCGCTTCCGGAAGTCCGGTCCAACCTATTGTATTTCCAGAAGAAATTCGCCTCTCAGGCATCCGGTGCCGTGCTCGACGGGCGGGACATCGGCACCGTTATCTGCCCCGAGGCGCCGGTAAAGCTGTTCGTGACGGCCAGCCTCGACGCCCGTGCCGAGCGCCGGTTCCGGGAGTTGCGCGAGCGGGGGGTCGACACTATAAAACCGCGCGTTCTTGCCGAGATGGCAGAGCGGGACCGTCGCGACAGCGAACGGGCGGCTGCACCTCTCAGAGCCGCGCCCGATGCCTTGCATCTCGATACCAGCGACATGGATGCCGATGCGGCGTTTGCCGCGGCCCTGGCATTCATCGCGCGCAAGGGCTTTCGATCCGCCGGGCCGTAAGTCGCCGCCGGTGTACCGAAGACAGCAAGCGGCGATTGCGAACGGGCGTGTCGTCCGGGCGTCGGTGTTTCAAAGGCAGTGGATCCGCCGGACTTAACCGGTTGGCCGACGGGCGCCGTGCCGCCCGGGATCGATGAAGGAGAGTGGTACATGGCCAAGGGCAGCGCCCTGCGTAAGCCTGCGAACGATACTTCGAGTTCGGAGTTCGCAGCACTTCTCGACGAATCGCTGGGCGGTTCGACGAGCTTCGAAGGATCGGTCGTCAAGGGCCGGGTCATTCGCATCGCCAACGATTTCGTCACCATCGACGTCGGCCTCAAGTCAGAGGGCCGCGTTGCTCTGCGCGAGTTCGCCAACGGGACGGGCGCGCCGGAGATCAAGGAAGGCGACCTGATCGACATCTTCGTCGATCGCATGGAAAACAAGGAAGGCGAGGCCGTCCTGTCGCGCGACAAGGCGCGTCGTGAGGAAGCCTGGACCGTCCTCGAGAAGGCTTTCACCGACCAGGAACGTGTCATGGGCACGATCTTCGGCCGCGTGAAGGGCGGCTTCACCGTCGACCTCAGCGGCGCCGTGGCGTTCCTGCCGGGCAGCCAGGTCGATGTCCGCCCGGTGCGCGATGTCGGTCCGCTGATGGGCCAGGCCCAGCAGTTCCAGATCCTCAAGATGGATCGCCGCCGCGGCAACATCGTGGTGTCGCGCCGCGCCGTCATGGAAGAGACCCGCGCCGAGGATCGCACGCGCCTGATGGGCGCCCTGTCGGAAGGCCAGGTGCTCGACGGTGTCGTCAAGAACATCACCGACTACGGTGCGTTCGTGGATCTCGGCGGCGTCGACGGCCTCCTGCATGTCACCGACATCGCGTGGAAGCGCATCAACCATCCGTCCGAGGCGCTGACCATCGGCCAGCAGGTCAAGGTACAGGTCATCCGCTTCAACGCCGAGACGCAGCGCATCTCGCTCGGCATGAAGCAGCTGATGAGCGATCCGTGGGATGGCGCCGGCGCCAAGTACCCGGTCGGCTTCAAGCTCAAGGGCCGCGTCACCAACATCACCGACTACGGCGCCTTCGTCGAGCTGGAAGCCGGTGTCGAGGGTCTGGTCCATGTCAGCGAAATGAGCTGGACCAAGAAGAACGTGCATCCGGGCAAGATCGTTTCGACCTCGCAGGAAGTCGAAGTGATGGTCCTGGATGTCGACATGTCCAAGCGCCGCATCTCGCTTGGCCTGAAGCAGTGCATGGCCAACCCGTGGGAGAGCTTCGCCGAGAAGTATCCGGCCGGCACCGAGCTCGAGGGCGAGGTCCGCAACATCACCGAGTTCGGCCTGTTCGTCGGCCTGCCCGGCGACATCGACGGCATGGTCCATCTCAGCGACCTGTCGTGGGACAAGGCCGGCGACGAGGCGATCCGCGACTTCAAGAAGGGCGACCAGGCCAAGGTCAAGGTTCTCGACGTCGACATCGACAAGGAGCGCATCTCGCTCGGCATCAAGCAGCTCGCCAACGATCCGTTCGAGAAGGTCGGCGCGGTCGCCAAGAAGGGCGACGTCGTCACCGTCATCGTGGCCGGCATCCAGGACAACGGCATCGAAGTCACGGTGCAGGACGGCATCCCGGGCTTCATCCGCAAGTCCGAGCTCAGCCGCGACCGCTCCGAACAGCGTCCCGATCGCTACGCCATCGGCGACAAGCTCGACGCCAAGATCACCAACATCGACAAGGCCTCGCGCCGGGTCGTGCTGTCGGTCAAGGCGCGCGAACTCGACGAGGAGAAAAAGGCGATGGCCGACTTCGGCTCGTCCGATTCGGGCGCCAGCCTGGGCGATATCCTGGGGGCGGCGCTCAACCGGGCCCAGAAGAAGGGCGAGGACGACGAGAAATAGGTCTTTTGCGACATTCGGAAGGAAGGCCGGCCCGCAAGGGCCGGCCTTTTCTTTTGCTTTCAAGGGCTTAGGCTTGACGATGCTGTTATTTAGTTTAATATCAAAGACTTAAATCCTTGACCTCGGGGTCCGCCGGCCCCGCCATGGAACCGCGATGACCAAATCCGAGCTGATTGCCCGCCTGGCGGCCCGGAATCCGCATCTCTACCAAAGGGATGTCGAGCGGATCGTCGCGACGGTCTTCGACGAAATCTCAAAAGCCCTGGCGTCCGGCCACCGCGTCGAACTGCGCGGGTTCGGCGCCTTCTCGGTGAAGAAGCGCGAGCCGCGCACCGGGCGCAACCCGCGGACCGGCGAGCAGGTGGCCGTGGCCTCCAAGCGCGTGCCTTATTTCAAGACCGGCAAGGATTTGCGCGACCGGCTGAACAAGGAAGCGGCGCGCGCGGCGGGTCTGCTGCCCCCGGAGACGGCGGGCGACAAGAAGTAGCGCCGGCTCGCCTCCGCCCTCGGCGATGTGCCATGCTGCCCATCGCATGAAGATCCTGTCCCGCGCCCTGTTCCTGCTCTTCGTCCTGTTCGGCGTGCTGATGGCCGTCAGCAATTCGCAGACGGTTCAGCTTGCCCTGTGGCCGCTGCCGCACATCATCGTGATGCCGGTCTACCTGCTGGTCGTCGGTCTCCTGCTGCTCGGTGTCCTGGCGGGGCTGGGCCTCGGCTGGTGGGCCGCTCGGCATCATCGTCGGCGGGCCCGCGAGGCAGGCAGCGAGGCTGCCCGGCTGGAGCGTGAAGTGGCCCGCCTGCACGGCAGTCTCGCCGCACAGCAGCCCGCCGGCGCTGCCGTCGCAGCGACGTCGCCCGGCCAGAGGGCGATCGAGCGGCAGCGCGCGCTGGTCGCGCCGGATCTCGCCGCACCCGCGAAGCGTGGCCCGTTTTCGTGAGGATCCTGTCGGCCGCCGAGGTCGATGCCGCTCTCGACGATCTCGTGCTGATCGACCGGCTGGAGGCGCTGTTTCGGACCGGCTGCGAAATGCCGCCGCGGCATCATCATCCGATCAGGGCGCCGCTCGGCGCCGGGTCGGCCGATGCCATGCTTCTGCTGATGCCTGCCTGGGCGATCGCATCAGGCGGCGAAACCGGAAGGATCGGGGTGAAGATCGTCACCGTGTTCCCCGATAACGGCAAACGCGCCCTGCCGTCGATCTACGGCCAGTACCTCCTGCTCGACGGCACGACGGGGCAGTCGCTGGCGCTGCTTGACGGCACGATGCTCACCAAGCGGCGCACGGCCTGTGCGTCTGGCCTGGCGTCGCGCTACCTCTCGCGGCCTGACTCCTCGACGTTGCTGATGATCGGCACCGGTGCGCTGGCGCCCGAACTCGTCCGGGTCCATGCCAAGGTGAGGCCGATCCGCGATGTGGCGGTCTGGGGCCGCACGCCGGCGCAAGCCGAGCGGTTGGCGATGGAGCTTGCTGCGACCTTGCCGAAGGCAATCGGCCGGCCGGTGGCGGTGCGTGCCGTGGCCGACCGCAAAGCGGCCGTCGCCGGGGCCGACATCGTGTCATGCGCGACTCTGTCCAGGGCGCCGTTGGTCGAGGGCGCTTGGTTGCGCGAGGGCCAGCATCTCGATCTGGTCGGCGCCTACACTCCGGACATGCGCGAGAGCGATGACACTGCGGCCCGCCGTGCACGGGTCTACGTCGACACGCGGGCGGGCGCACTCAAGGAGGCGGGCGATATCGTCCAGCCCCTGGCCAGCGGTGCCATCGGCGAGGGCGACATCGCAGCCGATCTGTTCGACCTGGCGCGCGGTGAGCGGGCGGGCCGGCTGTCGGGCGATACGGCGACCATCACGCTCTTCAAGTCGGTGGGCGCGGCACTCGAGGATCTTGCCGCAGCGGAGCTTGCCGTCGGCCCCTGACGTTCAGTCGGGCTCGATCAGGGCTCCCGATGCCTTCAGCGCGTCGATAGCCGCCGCGTCGACCCCGGCCTCGGCCAGGATAGCTCGCGAATCGGCGCCCTGTAGCGGCGCCATGGTCCGGATGGCGGGCGGGGTACGGCTCATGCGCATCGGCGGCTCGACCATCATGATCTCGCCTTCGCTGGGATGTGGGTACTTCTGGAAGAGTTTCCGCCAGATCAGGTGCGGATCCTCGAACAGGTCGCCAGGGCGCGACACTGGCGCATTGGGGATCTGGCCCCTGTCGAGCAGGGCCACCCATTCGGCCGTGGTACGGGTGGGCGCGAGCGCCTCGACCATGGCGTACATGTCGGAGATATGCAGGGACCGGGCATTGAGGGTCGAATAGCGTGGATCCTTGAGGACTTCGGGCCGGCCGACGATCTCGAAGAAGTTTCGCCAGTGCTTGTCGTTGTAGGGCAAAATCGCCATCCAGCCGTCCAGGGTCCGGTAGGGCTTGCGGCTGCGCGACAGCAGGCGGCTGTAGCCGACCTCACCGTCGTCGCTGAAGGTGCGCTCCCACAGATGCTCGACCATCAGCCAGGCGGCCATGGTCTCGAACATGGGCACCTCGACGAACTGGCCCTCGCCGGTCCGTTGCCGGTGCATGAGCGCCGACAGGGTCGAGAAGGCGAAGGTGAGTCCGACGGTCTTGTCGGCCAGGATGGTCGGCGGATAGCGCGGCACGTCGTCGCCGGCGGCGCGGCCCATGAGATCGGCGATGCCGAAGCGGGCCTGAATGGCATCGTCGTAGGCCGGCAGTTTTCCGTAAGGACCGTCGGCGGAGTAGCCGTAGGCGCCGACATAGACGATGTCCGGCTTCACCCTGCGGATGTCCTCGTAGGCCAGACCGAGCCCCTCGATCGCCTGGGGCCTGAGCGCATGGACGAAGGCGTCGGCAGTCGCCACCACTTTGAGCAGGGCAGCCCGTGCCGCCTTGTCCTTGAGATTGAGACAGAGCGAGCGCTTGTTGCGGTTCACATAGAGATAGGTTGGACCCATCCCCGGGCTCTTGCCGGGCTTGCCGATGTGGCGCACCGCGTCGCCTTCGGGCGCCTCGACCTTGATGACATCGGCGCCCTGGTCGGCCAACAGCATCGTGCCGTAGGGCCCGAGGATGATGTTGGTCAGGTCGACGATCCTGATGCCTTCGAGCGCGCCGGGCATTGAGCTGTCCTGTGGTGCAAGGGAGGCCGCGAGACTGCCACCGCCTTGACGCCGCGTCACCGGCTCTGGCACTGCGACGCAGAACGAGGGAGGAAATCGATGGATGTGCGGACCCAGATGCGCAGCGCCGCGGGCTACAACGCCCGACGCGAAGCGATCGTCGCCGGCGACCGGCGGCTGAGCTTCGCGGAGGCCTGGGATCGCGGCGTCCGCATGGCCAACGGCCTGCTGTCGCTGGGGCTGAAGCCGCAGGACCGCGTCGGCGTGCTCGAGGACAATACCCTGGAATCCTCCGACTTTTTCCTCGGGGCCGCCATCGCCAATTTGGTCCGGGTGCCGCTCTATCCCCGCAATGCGCGCGACAGCCACCTGCATATGCTGGGTCATACCGGCTGCCGGGCCGTCGTCGTGTCAGAGAGATACGCCCCCGAAATCGAAGCCTTGCGAGGCGACCTTCCCGACCTTGCACATGTCCTGGTACGCGACTCGGAATATGAAGATTGGCTGGCCAGGCAGTCGGCCGTCGATCCCGATCCCGCGATCGACGCGCAGGACTATTTCATCATCCGGCATACTGGTGGCACGACCGGCAAGTCGAAGGGCGTGGCCTACACGCACCACACCTGGCTCGCCGCCGGCCGCGACTGGTTCTATCTCTATCCGCCGGTCGAACCGGGCGACTCCTGTCTTCATCTCGCGCCGATCAGTCATGGCTCCGGCTATCTGTTCACGCCGATCTGGCTGGGTGGCGGCCGCAACGTGATGGCCGAGAAGTTCGATCCGGCGGGCCTGCTCGATCTCATGGAGCAGGAACGCACGGCATACATGTTCATGGTGCCGACGATCCTGAACGCCATTAGCCGGATCCCGGGCATCGAGAAGCGCCGATTTCCCCACCTCAAGTGCATGCTGGTGTCGGCGGCACCGATCTCCGACGAGACGGCCCTGAAGGCCCACGAGATCTTCGGGAACGCCATGTATCAGGGCTATGGGCAGACCGAGGTACTACCCGTTGCGATGATGGGACCGCGGCAATGGTTCGCTCGGGACGTGCCAGGGTCGACGCCGCTGCGCGCCTGCGGCATGCCGCTTCCCTTTGCCCAGCTGCAGATCTGGGACGAAAACAACAAGCCGGTCCCGTCGGGCGAGGTGGGCGAGATCGTCGCCAAGGCCGAGGGCCAGATGCTGGGCTTCTGGAACGATCCCAAGGCCACCGCCGAACGCATCGTCGACGGCTGGGTGAAGACGGGCGATGTCGGTCGCCTGGATGCCAACGGTTACCTCTACATGCTCGACCGCGCGGACGACATGGTGATCTCCGGCGGCTTCAACATCTATCCCGCGGAACTGGAGAACGTGCTGGCCGCCCATCCGGCCGTGCTCGAGGTCGCCGTGTTCGGCATTCCCGATCCGCGCTGGGGCGAAACCCCGTGTGCCGTCGTATGCGTCAAGCCGGACGCCGTCGTGACCGCGGCCGAGCTGATTGACCTGTGCACGACCAGGCTCGGCAGCTACAAGCGGCCGGGCAAGGTGGTGCTGCGGCAGGAGCCCTTGCCCAAGACTCCCGTCGGCAAGATCAAGCGCAAGGAGCTGCGCGAGCCGTTCTGGGTCGGTCACGATAGACGGGTTGCAGGCAACTGATGGCCTCGCGCTGCCGCGCCGTCGACGATGAGTCAAGAGGGCGCGCTCATTCACCGCCGCAGGCGAGTGTTATGTGACCGTTGTGCGACGCGCGCGGCCGGTGTAGCCAAGGATCAACAGGGGCGGGGGCGATGCGGGGCAACGTCGCAAAAAAACAGCAAGAGCCGAAGTCGGCAACAAGTTCGGCATCGAGGCCGTACCGCATAGAAGAGCAAGTGGGCTATCTCCTGCGTCGCGCACATCAGCGCGCCAGCGCCATCTTCCAGGTCAGCATCGGCGATCCCAACATCACGCCGACGCAGTATTCCAGCATGGTCAAGCTGAACGAGTACAACGAGCTGTCGCAAAATCTGCTCGGACGTCTCGTCGGCATGGACAAGGCCACCATGCAGGGCGTGGTGCGGCGGTTGAAGGAGCGCGGTCTTGTCGATTCGCGCCCCGATCCCGGTGACGCGCGGCGTACCTTGCTCAGCCTCACCACCGAGGGGCAGCGACTGGTGAACAAGCTTCTGATCAACGGGCCGGCCGTTTCGCGCGAGACCCTGAAGCCGCTGACTGCCCAGGAGCAGCGCCAGCTTCTCGACCTGCTGTCCAAGATCATCTGAAACCCCGTCGTCGTTTCGCCCGCCCTCATTGACTCGGAGAGGGTCTGTGGCATCGTGCGTACACGAACGAAATGGGTGCCTACCTTCGTCCTCGACGCCTTGAAGAGGCGCTTCTCGCCCTCGACCGGCCGCATGTGGTGCTGGCCGGTGGAACCGACTTCTATCCGGCGCGGGTCGGTCGGGCGATCGAGGAGGACGTGCTCGACATCGGCGCCCTTGCCGCGCTGCGCGGCATCTCGGCCGTGGCTGGGGGCTGGCGTCTGGGTGCGACCACGACCTGGAGCGAATTGGTCGAGGCCGATCTGCCGCCGCTGTTCGACGGGCTGAAGCAGGCGGCCCGCGAAGTCGGCGGTCGCCAGATTCAGAACGTCGGCACCTTGGCTGGCAACCTCTGCAACGCCTCGCCGGCTGCCGACGGCGTACCCTGCCTGCTGGCGCTCGATGCCGAGGTCGAGGTCGCAAGCCGCACCGGAGCGCGCCGCCTGGCCCTCGGACAATTCATCACCGGGCCACGTCGCACGGCTCTGAAACCGGGCGAACTCGTGGTGGCGCTGCACGTTCCCAGGCCGGCTCATCCGACGCGGAGCGCCTTTCTCAAGCTCGGCGCCCGGCGCTATCTGGTGATCTCGATCGCCATGGCAGCAGCGACGGTGGAGATCGCCGATGACCGAATCGCCGCGGCCCGCGTGGCCGTGGGCGCCTGCTCGGCCGTGGCGCAGCGCCTGCCCGCGCTTGAAGCGGCGCTTGCCGGCGCACGCGTCGATCGGTCGCTGGCCGATCGCGTCGATCCAGCCCACTTCACGCCGCTCGCACCGATCGACGACGTGCGCGGCAGCGCCAGCTATCGGAGCGACGCGGTTCTCGTCCTGCTGCGCCGCCTGCTGACGTCGATCGCATCATGAAGGTGGCGTTCACCCTGAACGGTACGGCGACGGTCTGGCGCGGCCTGCCGGTGACGCGGCTCGCCGCGGCGCTGCGCGACGACCTCGGTCTCACCGGCACCAAGGTCGGGTGCGACGCCGGCGACTGCGGCGCCTGCACCGTGTTGCTCGACGACCGTCAGGTCTGTGCGTGTCTCGTGGCGATGGGCCAGGTCGAAGGCCGTACGGTCGAGACAGTCGAGAACCTCGAAAGGAGTGACGGCGGGCTGGCTCGTCTGCAGGAGGCATTTCTGGCCCATGGCGCGGCCCAGTGCGGCATTTGTACGCCGGGCATGCTCATGGCCGCCGAGGACCTGCTGCGACGGACACGCCAGCCCGGTCGGGCCGAGATCGAGGAAGCACTGGGCGGCGTTCTTTGCCGATGCACCGGCTACGGCAAGATCATCGAGGCCGTTCTGGCAGCATCGCAGCAGCCGATGGTTCGCCTATCACCGCCCGCCGGTGCGGCGGTCGGCGCCCGCATGGTGCGCGTCGATGGTCACGCCAAGGTCACCGGCCGTGACCTCTTCGGCGCCGATGCCGTTCCGGACGATGCGCTCTGGATCAGGGTGGTACGCTCGCCGCACGCGCGGGCCCGTTTCGAATTGGGCGACCTTGGCGCGCTGCGGCACCGGCTGGCCGCGGTCTTGACGGCGGCGGACGTGCCGTTCAACGGCTTCGGCATCTATCCCGACATCAAGGACCAGCCGGTGCTGGCGGCCGGCATCGTACGCTATCGCGGCGAAGCGGTTCTGGCCCTGGTCGGCGATCGCGCGACTGTGCTCTCCATCGGCGACGACGAAGTGCCGATCCGGTGGACGCCCGAGGCGCCGGTGATGGGTATCGACGCCGCCACGGCGGCCGGCGCGTCGCTGGTCCAGGCAGACAAGCCTAGGAATCTGCTGCTGGACGGCGGCGTGCGGCGTGGCGACGTTGCCACCGCGTTCGCGGGCTGCGCGGCCATTGTCGAGGGGCTGTTCGAGACGGCCTTCGTCGAACACGCCTACATCGAGCCGGAGGCCGGCTGGGCGCGGCGTGTCGGCGATCGAATCGAGATCCACGTCACGACCCAGACGCCCTACATGGATCGCGACGAAATCGCCAACGTGATGCGGCTGTCCCCAGACAGCGTGCGCATCGTGCCGACCGCCTGCGGCGGCGGCTTCGGCGGCAAGCTCGACCTTTCGGTCCAGCCGCTGGTGGCGCTGGCAGCGTGGCGTCTGAAGCGACCGGTGGCCTGCGTCTACACGCGACCCGAAAGCATGGCGGCGACCACCAAGCGCCATCCGGCACGGATCGCCGCGAAATTCGGCTGCGATGCCGCCGGCAAGCTCGTGGCGTGCGACGTGCGGGCCACTTTCGATACCGGTGCCTATGCTTCCTGGGGCCCAACCGTGGCCAATCGGGTGCCGGTACATGCCATGGGTCCCTATGCCGTGCCCCACGTGCGGACCTGGGGCGAGGCCTTTTTCACCAACGGTCCACCGGCCGGCGCCTTCCGCGGCTTCGGCGTGCCGCAGGCGGCCATCGCCCACGAGGCGATGATGGATGCGCTCGCCGATCGGCTGGACATCGACCGGCTGGAGTTTCGCCACCGCAACGCCCTCAGGGCCGGCGACACGACCGCGACGGGGCAGGTGCTGGCCCATTCCGCCGGTCTTGCGCAGTGTCTCGACGCGTTGCGGCCGCACTGGCGCCGCGCCCATGACGAGGTCGCGGCGTTCAACGCGGCGTCTGGCGCGAGACGGCGCGGCGTCGGCATCGGCTGCATGTGGTACGGCATCGGCAACACGTCGATGTCCAATCCGTCGCGCATCCGGATCGGCCTGTCGCCGTCCGGCGAGCTTACGCTTTACAACGGCGCCGTCGACATCGGGCAGGGCAGCAACACCATTCTGACCCAAATCGCGGCCGATGCATTGGGATTGCCGGCCGGGCAGTTCGTCCTCGTTGCCGGCGACACCGACCGCACCGCCGATGCCGGCAAGACGTCGGCCTCGCGCCAGACCTTCGTGTCGGGCAAGGCGGCCGAGCGGGCAGGGCACGACCTGCGGCGACAGATCCTGCGCCTGGCCAATGCCGGTTCCGACGCCACGCTGTCGCTGGAGGGCACCCGGATCACCGTGCGCGATGGTGCCGAGGTTCGCACGATCGATCTCGCGGCGACCGGCCCGTTGACGGCGGAGGGTACTTTCGACCCACCGACCACAGCGCTCGACGCGGACGGCCAGGGTGTGCCCTACGCCACCTATGCGTTCGCAGCCCAGATCGCCACCGTCGAGGTCGACCTCGAGTTGGGTACCGTCAAGGTGTTGCGGATCGTCGCCGCCCACGATGTCGGCAGGGCCATCAACCCGACGCTGGTCGAAGGCCAGATCGAGGGCGGCATCGCCCAGGGCTTGGGCCTCGCCCTGATGGAAGAGTTCCTGCCCGAACGCACCGAGAACCTGCACGACTACCTGATTCCGACCGTCGGCGACGTGCCCGAGATCGACTGCATCCTGATCGAGGACGCCGAGCCGTTGGGCCCCTCGGGCGCCAAGGGCGTTGGCGAGCCGGGGCTGGTTCCGACCGCGCCCGCCATCCTTGGCGCCGTTCACCACGCGACCGGCGTGCGCGCCATGCGGGTTCCGCTGTTGCCGCATCGCCTCCACGAGGCCATCGTTGCGGCAAAGGGGAAAAGGGCATGAGCGACGACATCTCGCTCACTGAAGCCGAACGCACCGCAGGCATCGTGCGCTGCGACGCTTGTCCCGTGCTGTGCCGCATTCGCCCCGGTCGCGCCGGCGCCTGCGACCGCTACGCCAACGAAGACGGACGACTTGTGAGGGTCGATCCGCTGGTCTTGCTGGCCAAGCCCGACATCGCGCGCGTTGCCTTCGTCGAGGGTAGTGACGCCTGGCGCGGCGAGCTGGGCAAAGGAGATGGCGCCTTCGTCACCGGCATCGGCGCCACCACGACCTACCCCGACTACAAGCCGGCGCCCTTCATCGTTTCTTCCAGACACGACGGCGTCGACATGGTCACCGTCGTGACCGAAGGCATTTTCAGTTACTGCGGCGCAAAAGTGAAGATCGACACCGATCGCTACCTCGGCCCGGAACAGGCGGCGGTGCGGGTGAAGGGCGAGGCGGTGGGACACGTCACCACGGCTGAGTACGGCTCGCAGATGCTGTCGCTGGGCGGCGTGCACCACCTGACCGGCGGCAGCAAGAAGGAGGGCGTCGTCACGTGCGAGACCCTGCTGGCGCTGTGCAACCGCGAGGCGGTTGAGCTTGCCATCGATGGCGGCTCGACGGTCGTGGTCCAGGCCGACCGGCCGCCGATCGTGAACGGCACGGCCGAGGACCGCATGCGTGTCGGCTGCGGGTCGGCCGCGATCGGCATGTTTGCGCCGCAATGGCACGGCCATGTCGACGAGGTGATCGTGGTCGACGACCACATCACCGGCGTGCTGAGCGAACATCAGGGCGGCGCCTTTCTCGACATGAAGCCGGCCGGCATCCGTGTCCGCGGCCGCCGTTCTACGCCAGGGCGCTACTTCCAGGTGGCCGAGCCCGGCCTGGGCTGGGGCGGCACCAACATCGACGACCCGCTGGAGATCATCGACCGCATCGATCCCAAGCAGGCCTGGCCCGGCCTGCGCCTCTTGATGGTGTCGACGACGGGCGAGCATTCGGCCTGGTTCGAGCTAGACGCTGCTCTCAAGCCGCGGCCCGCCGCGATGCCGAAACCGGTTCGCCACGTGGTCGAGCGCATCGCGGAGAATTGCGAGCCGGCCCTCTGTACCGTGCTGTTCATGGCCGGTGCCGGTGGCTCGCTCCGCGCCGGCGTCACGGAAAACCCCGTGCGACTGACGCGCTCGGTGCGCGACGCGCTCACCAAGGTGACGCTGGGCGGCGTACCGGCCTATGTCTGGCCGGGCGGTGGCATCACCCTGATGGTCGATGTGGCACGCATGCCGGAGAAGTCCTTCGGTTACGTCCCGACGCCGGCGCTGGTGGCGCCGATCGAATTCACCCTGCGCGCCGACGACTACGCCGCGCTCGGCGGCTACGCCTCACGCGCCGTCACTCTCGAAGAGGCCATTGCGCGCGCAGGCCACGTGCGCCTGGACAGGGACGAACGATGAGCGGCGCGGTCATGGCGCGCCTCCCCGATGGCCGGCTGCATCTGCAGCAGGGTCCAATCGACCTTGTCATCGAGGCCTTTGGCGAGGCCGGTGAAGTGGCACGCGCCTACGCCCAGGCCGCCGACCGGTTTGGCGACATCTTGCCGACGCTCGTGCGCGAACTCGCCGTGTTGCGCCGGCCGGTGGGTGAAGGACCGCCCTGCGTCCGGGGACCGGTGGCGCGCCGCATGGCCGATGCCGTGTGGCCGCATCGAGGGGTCTACATCACCCCGATGGCGGCGGTAGCGGGCGCCGTCGCCGACGAGGTGCTGGCGGCCATGGTTCGCGACTGCACACTCGACAAGGCCTATGTCAACGACGGCGGCGACATTGCGGTCCATCTGGCGCCAGGTCACCAGCTGCGCGCCGGCATCGTCGCCAACCTCGAGGCGCCGCAGCTTTCCGGGTTTGCGACGCTGCATCACGACCGGCCGGTGCGCGGCATCGCCACGTCGGGCCGTGGCGGGCGGTCGTTTTCGCTCGGCATTGCCGATTCCGCCACGGTGCTGGCCGCGACAGCGGCGGCGGCCGATGCCGCAGCGACCTTGATCGCCAATGCCGTCAATGTCGAGACGCCGGCCGTGCGCCGCCAGCCGGCATGCGAGCTCGACCCCGACAGCGACCTCGGCGAACTTCCGGTAACCGTCGCGGTTGGCGACCTGCCACAGGCCCTGGTCAGCGAGGCGCTGGACCGCGGCATGCGGGAAGCACGCCGGCTAAGGCTCTGCGGCCTGATCGACAGCGCCGCCCTGTCGCTGCAGGGGCAGTGGCGTATCGAGGCCGGGGATGCGGCGCTGTCCGGGGTTGCGGCGAGATGAGCGGCTTGGTGAGGCTCCGGAAGTACGTCTCGGCGGTCGAGGAGACGCTTCACGACGGCGGTGCGGTGCTGGTGCGCCCGGTCATGAAGGCCGCGGTCGGTGGCGTGATCGCCAATCCCTACGCCGGCCGGCATGTCGAGGACATTCAGCCGATGATGAAGGTGCTGGAGCCGCTGGCTATCGACCTCACGGAGCGGGTGATGAAGATCCTGGACGCCAGGGGCGCCGAACTCGAGGCCTACGGCAAGGGCGCGATCGTCGGCCTGGCGGGCGAGCTGGAACATGCCGCCCTCTGGCACCAGCCTTCGGGTTTCGGCATCCGCCACGCCATTCATCAATCCAAAGGTGGCAGCGCCAAGTCGATCGTGCCCTCGACCGTGAAAGTGGCGGCGGCAGGCGCTCGTATCGATATTCCCCTTCACCACGTGACGGCCGCCTATGTGCGCTCCCACTTCGACGCCATAGAGTTCTGCGTGCCCGATGGTCCCAAGCCGGACGAAATCGTGTTCATCGTCGCGGCCTCGATCGGCGGGCGGCCGCACGCGCGTGTCGGCGGGCTCGCGCCGGCGGATATCAAGGCGGGAGACGGACAACGATGAGCGATCCCCTGGCGGCGGCGCTGAAGACGCTGGACGACTATCTCGCGGCGCTCAATCGCGGCGACGAACCCGGGCTCAATGCGGCCTGCAACTTTCCGCATGTACGGCTGGCCGGCGGCAAGGTCGCCGTCTGGCCGAATCACGGTGACTACAAGCTCGGCGATTTCATCGCCCGAGCCGGCGACGGCTGGCACCACAGCACATGGGACGAGCGTACGGCGATCCATGTCGGCGACAACAAGGTGCACCTCAAGGTGAAGTTCAGCCGCTGGCGCAAGGACGGATCGCTGATCGCCCGCTTCGAGACGATCTACATCGTAACGCGCCAGGACGGCCGTTGGGGCATACAAGCGCGGTCGAGTTTCGCCGACTGAGCGTTTCGGTACCGTCATCGGCTCTTGTGGGGTATGGGCCGGGCTCTGTACGCTCGGGTCCGGGAGAGTGCGTTTCGTTATTCCACGAAGGGGAACATCATGCTGACCCGCAATCGTTTTCTCGCCGGGACCGCCGCGCTTGTCGCGCTGTCGATGATCGGCCCGGCCGGGGCCCAGGCGCCGATCAAGATCGGCGAACTCAACAGCTACAAGGTGTTCCCGGCTTTCCTCGAGCCCTACAAGAAGGGCTGGGAGCTCGCCGTCGAGGAAGTGAACGCGGCCGGCGGCGTGCTCGGCCGCAAGATCGAGATCGTGAGCCGCGACGACAACGGCAATCCGGGCGATGCGGTGCGCGTCGCCGAGGAGCTGCTGAGCCGCGAAGGCGTGGCCTTCCTGATCGGCACCTTCCCCTCCAATGTCGGCCTGGCGGTTGCCGACTTCGCCAAGCAGCGCAAGGTGCTGTTCATCGCCGCCGAGCCGCTCAGCGACAAGATCGTCTGGGACTCGGGCAACGCCTATACGTTCCGCCTGCGCACCTCGACCTACATGCAGACGGCCATGCTCATTTCCGACGCCGCCAAGCTCAACAAGAAGCGCTGGGCGATCGTCTATCCCAACTACGAGTACGGCCAGTCGGCGACGGCGGCGTTCAAGAAGCTGCTGAGTGCCCGCCAGCCGGGTGTCGAGTTCGTCACCGAGCAGGCCACGCCGCTCGGCAAGATCGACGCCGGCGCTGTGGCGCAGGCGCTGGCCGACGCCAAACCCGACGCGATCTTCTCCTCGCTGTTCGGCGCCGACCTCGCCAAGTTCGTGCGCGAGGGCCAGCAGCGCGGCCTGTTCAAGGGCGTCGAGGTGTTCAATCTTCTGGCCGGCGAGCCCGAGTATCTCGACCCGCTGAAGGAGGAGGCGCCCGAAGGCTGGTACGTGACGGGCTACCCCTGGAGCGAGATCAAGACACCCGAGCACACCAAGTTCCTGAATGCCTACCAGGCCAAGTACAAGGACTACCCGCGGCTCGGCTCGGTGGTCGGCTACGCGACAATCATGTCGGCCGTCGAGGCGATCCGGAAGGCGGGTTCGCTCGACCAGGACAAACTGATTGCCGCCATGCGCGGGCTCACGCACATGACACCGTTCGGCATGATCGAATATCGTGCGATCGACCATCAGTCGACGATGGGCGCCTATGTCGGTCGCATCGGCGTCAAGGACGGCAAGGGGTATATGAAGGACTGGCGCTTCGTCGACGGCAAGGACGCGCTGCCGAGCGACGCCGAGGTCCTGAAGATGAGGCCGAAGAATTGAGTCACGGCGGACCGCGCATCCCGTGGATTCGCGGTCCGCTTGATCTGACGTGACCTTCGCCTCCATCCTCATCCAGCTTCTGAACGGGCTGGCGGCCGCGGCATCGCTGTTTCTGGTGTCGGCCGGCCTGTCGCTGATTTTCGGCGTCACGCGGATCGTGAACTTCGCCCACGGCTCGCTCTACATGCTGGGGCTGTACGGCGCCTACACGTTGATCCAGGCGCTCGGCCGCACGCCGCTCGGCTTCTGGAGCGCCGTCCTTCTGGCGGCGCTGCTGGTCGGGCTGGCGGGCGTGCTGATCGAAGTGCTGATCCTGCGCCGCATCTACCGCGCCCCCGAGCTGTTCCAGCTGCTTGCCACTTTCGCCGTCGTGCTGGTGATCAAGGACATCGCTCTGTTCGTCTGGGGTGCCGAGGATCTGGTCGGCCCGCGCGCGCCGGGCCTCGGCATGGCCGTCGAGATCCTGGGCAAGCGCATCCCGGCCTACGATCTGCTGCTGATCGCCATCGGTCCGGTCGTGCTGGCGGCGCTCTGGCTGCTGCTGACGCGTACCCGCTGGGGGGCGCTGGTGCGGGCCGCCACTCAGGACCGCGAGATGGTGGGGGCGCTCGGAGTCGACCAGGCCAAGCTCTTCACGTCGGTGTTCTTCGTGGGCTCCGTCCTGGCCGGGCTGGGCGGCGCGCTGCAGATCCCGCGCGAACCGGCCAATCTCGAACTCGACCTGTCGGTGATCGCCGACGCCTTCGTCGTCACCGTCGTGGGCGGGCTCGGCAGCATCGGCGGCGCTTTCCTCGCTGCCATCATCATCGGCGTCGCCAAGGCCTTCTGCATCGGCATCGGCACCGTGACTTGGTTCGGCACCGAGATCGTCTTCTCCAAGCTGACCCTGGTCGTGGAATTCCTGATCATGGCGCTGGTCCTCGTGGTGCGGCCCTATGGCCTGCTCGGCCGGCCGCAGGCGGCGCAGCGCATCGCCACCGATCCGGCGCCGCCGCTCACGGCGCCGTCGTGGAAGATCGCCGCGATCTGGCTGGTGCTGCTGGTCGCCGTGCCGCTGGCGGCCGACCGTTACGTCACCATCCTGCTGACCGACATCTTCTGCTTCGCCCTGTTTGCCGTCAGCCTTCATTTCATCATGGGACCGGCCGGCATGGTGTCGTTCGGCCACGCCGCCTACTTCGGCCTCGGCGCCTATGCCGCCGGCCTCCTGTTCAAGCGCGCCGGCCTGCCGATGGAAGCGGCACTCGTGCTGGCGCCGCTCTGTGCCGGCGCGTTCGCGGTCGTCTATGGCTGGTTCTGCGTCCGCCTCAGCGGCGTCTATCTCGCCATGCTGACGCTGGCCTTCGCCCAGATCAGCTGGTCGATCGTCTTCCAGTGGGACTCATTCACCGGCGGCAGCAACGGCGTGTTCGGCGTCTGGCCATCGGCCTGGCTCGCCGACAAGACGACCTACTACTACCTGGCCTTGGCCTGCTGCGGCGCCGGCATCGCGCTCTTGTGGCGGGTGCTGTTCTCGCCCTTCGGGTTCGTGCTGCGCGCCGGCCGCGATTCGCCGCTGCGCGCCGAGGCGATCGGCATCGACCTGCGCGGCTTCCAGTGGGCAGCCTTCGTGCTCGTCGGCGCCCTGGCCGGCCTCGCCGGTGCGGTCTACGCCTTCTCCAAGGGCAGCATCTCGCCCTCGGCGATCTCGATCGCCCAGTCGACCGACGGGCTGATCATGGTGCTGCTGGGCGGCGTCGAAACGCTGACCGGTCCGATCGCCGGCGCCGCGATCTTCACCTGGCTGCGCGACGAGGTCGCCCGCCGCACCGAGTTCTGGCGGGCCGTCATGGGATTGGTGATCCTGGCCATCGTCCTGCTGTTCCCGCAGGGCCTGGTCGGCGGCCTGAAGGCCCTGGCCGCCCGCTGGCGGGAGCGGCCGGCATGAGCGGCGCCGTCCTCCAGGTCGAGGGCCTGCACAAGGCGTTCGGCGGCGTTCAGGCAGTGGCCGACGTCTCCTTCGCCGTCTCGGCGGGCGAGATGCTGGCCCTGGTCGGCCCCAACGGCGCCGGCAAGAGCACCTGCTTCAACATGCTGAACGGCCAGCTCGCGCCGGACCACGGCATCGTGCGGCTCGACGGCCGCGACATCGTGGGCCTGCGCCCCAGCGCCATCTGGCGGCTGGGCGTCGGCCGTACCTTCCAGATCACCGCCACCTTCGCCTCGCTCAGCGTGCGCGAGAACGTGCAGATGGCGCTCTACTCCCACGCCGGCCGGCTGCGCTCGCTGTTGAGTCGCTTCGGCACCGCCTATCGTGCCGAGGCCGACGGGCTGCTGCAGCAGGTCGGCATGCTCGACCAGGCCGACCGCACCTGCGGCGTGCTGGCCTACGGCGACCTCAAGCGAGTCGAGCTCGCCATGGCGCTGGCCAACCAGCCGCGGCTGCTGCTGATGGATGAGCCGACCGCCGGCATGGCGCCGCGCGAGCGCGTGGCGCTGATGGAGCTCGCCGCCGGGCTGGCGCGCAAGCGCGCCATCGCCGTGCTGTTCACCGAACACGACATGGATGTCGTGTTCAGCCAGGCCGACCGCATCATCGTGCTCGACCGCGGTCAGCTCATCGCCGGCGGCACGCCCGAGGAAGTGCGCGCCAACCCCGCCGTCCGCGCCGTCTATCTCGGCGGCACGCACTGATGCTTCAGGTCAGGAACCTGCACGCCTTCTACGGCCGCGCCCATATCCTGCACGGCGTGTCGCTGGACGCCGGCGCGGGCGAGGTCGTGGCGCTGCTCGGCCGCAACGGCGCCGGCAAGTCGACCGTGCTCAAGGCGATCATGGGGCTGTTGCCGCCGGCCGAGGGCGAAGTTGCCTTCGATGGTCGCCGCGTCGAGAGGCTGCCGCCCTACCGCATCGCCCGGCTGGGTCTGGGCTATGTGCCCGAGGAGCGGCGCATCTTCACCGATCTCACGGTGAGCGAAAACCTCGAAGTCGGCCGCCAGGCCGCGCGCGCCGGCCTGCCGCCGTGGACCGAGGACAAGCTGTTCGCGCTGTTTCCCAATCTCGCGGCGATGCGCGAACGGCCGGGCGGACGCATGTCGGGCGGCGAGCAGCAGATGCTCACCATCGCCCGCACCCTGATGGGCAATCCGCGCTGCGTGCTGCTCGACGAGCCGTCCGAGGGCCTGGCCCCGATCATCGTCGAGCAGATGGCGCGCTCGATCCGGGCGCTCAAGGGCGAGGGGCTGACCGTGCTGCTGTCGGAGCAGAACCTGCATTTCTCGCAGGCCGTCGCCGATCGCGCCTACATCATCGAAAAGGGCCAGATCCGCTTCGGCGGCTCGATGGCCGAACTCGCCGCCGATCCCTCCCTCCGCGAACAGTACCTGTCGGTTTGATCATGGCTTCCCCCAAGGCCCCCGGGCGTTCCCTCACGGTCGGCATCGACGTCGGCGGCACTTTTACCGATCTGCTGGCGATCGACTCCGCCTCGGGAGCGGTCAAGCTGGCCAAGGTGCCGACCACGGTCGACAACCAGGCCATCGGCTTCATGGCCGCCCTGGCCGACGCCGGCGCCGACCCGGCGAGGCTTCAGGCCGTGGTGCACGGCACCACCACCACGACCAACGCGCTCCTCGAACGCAAGATCGCCCGGGTTGGCCTCATCACCACCCGGGGCTTCCGCGACGTGCTGGAACTCGGCCGTCGCACCCGGCCGCAGCCCTATGGCCTGCGCGGCACCTTTAGGCCGCTGATCGAGCGCGAGCTCAGGCTCGAAGTGCCGGAGCGCATGGACGCCGACGGCAAGGTGCTGATCCCGCTCGACGAGGCGGCCGTCGGTGAGGCGACGAAAAAGCTGCTGGCGCTGGGCTGCGAGGCCGTCGTCATCCATTTCCTGCACAGCTACATCAACCCGGCGCACGAACGCCGGGCGGCCGAGATCGTGCGCGGCCTGTGGCCCAATCCCTATGTCACGGCGGGCCACGCCATCCTCTCGGAATATCGCGAGTACGAGCGCGGCGTGACGGCGGCGGTCAACGCCTCGGTCCAGCCGGTGCTCGACCGCTACCTGACGCGGCTGCGCACCGAACTCTCGGCCAAGGGCTTTGATCGTGATCTGCTGGTCATGCAGGGCAACGGCGGCACCGTCTCCTCGGCCCTCATCGCCCATGCCGCGGTCAACACCGTGATGTCGGGCCCGGCCTCGGGCGTGATGGCGGCGGCCTACACCGGCCGCGCCTCGGGCCATCCCCATCTCATCACCTACGACATGGGCGGCACATCGACCGACGTCGGTCTGATCGAGAATGCCGTGCCGCAGGTTTCGGGCGAGCTTGAACTCGAATATGCCATGCCGATCCACGTGCCCATGGTCGACGTCCATACGATCGGCGCCGGCGGCGGCTCCATCGCCTCGGTCGACTCGGCCGGCATGCTGCGCGTCGGTCCGGAAAGCGCCGGCGCCCGGCCGGGTCCGATCTGCTACGGCCGCGGCGGGACGGAGCCCACCATCACCGACGCCAACCTGGTGCTGGGCCGGCTCAATCCCGATCGGCTGCTGGGCGTCGACCATCCCGTCACGCTCGACCATGTGCGCGCCATCGTTCTGGACAAGGTCGGCCAGCGGCTCGGCCTCGATGCCGAGGCGGCCTCGGGCGCCATCTTGCGCATCGCCAACGACCGCATGGCGGGCGCCATCCGCCTGGTCTCGCTGTCGCGCGGCCACGACCCGCGCGACTTCGCGCTGTTTGCCTTCGGCGGCGCGGGCCCGCTGCATGCGACGGCGCTCGCCCGCGAGCTTGCGATCCCGACCGTGCTGGTGCCGGCGCGGCCCGGCATCACCAACGCCCTGGGCTGCGTCGTGGCCGACCTGCGCCACGACTATGTGCGCACCGTCAACAAGCCGCTGTCGGCGCTCGACGACGCCACGGTGGCGCGCATCTATGCCGAGCAGTCGGCCGAGGGCGAGGCCACCATCGGCCGCGAGGGCGTGCCGGTGCGCGAGCTGCGCCGCGTCCACACCGCCGATATGCAGTTCCAGGGCCAGAGCCACATCCTCTCGGTCGGTGTCGACCGGCCCGACATCGGCGTGGCAGGGCTGCACAAGGCCTTCGCGACGGCTTACTTTCGGCGCTTCGGCATCGAACTGGCGGAGATCCCGCCGGTCCTCGTCAATCTCCACACCGCGGTGATCGGCGTGCGCCCCGAGATTTCTCTCGCCGCTCTTGCCGCCACCGCGCGCGCGCCGACGCTCAAGGCCGCGCAGGTGGGCGAGCGCCGCGTCTGGTTCGCGGACGGCTGGCGCCAGACCCCGGTCTATGCCCGCGAAAAGCTGCCGCTCGATGCCGCCTTCGAGGGGCCGGCCATTCTCGAACAGCTCGATTGCACGACCGTGGTCGAGCCGGGCGACAGGGTCGTGCAGGACATGCTTGGCAACCTGCTGATCAGCGTCAAAGCCTAGCCGCGAGATCGGAGCGAAGCATGCCGATATATCCGGGGAGCGCCCTGTCGACCGTCAGCCCGTACGGCACCTCGAAGTGCCGGCCGGTCCGTATCAGGGCGAGCGGGGTGGCGACGGCGTACGCGGCGACCGGGCCGGCCGCGATTCGCGAGGCGCGTACCGAAGCCCGTCGCCTGCGCGATCAGGCGGTGCAGCGCGTCCGCACCATCCGCTGTCCGAAGAACGGTGGCTGCGCCGCGGGATGCCAGCAGGGCCGCACCCTGCGGATTGCCTGGGGCACGCGATTGACGCCGGCCCGGCCGCGCGTTGGCATGTGGTACGCCTCGGTCTACGAGTACCACGTCTACCTCATGATCTGCCGTTGCCCAAAATAGCGGGCATTGCCGGAGATCAGGCAGCCGAGCTGCGGGCTCTGCTGTCGCGGAGCCCGATCGTCTCGGCGGTCATCGACAGGTGGTCCGATCTCCGCCTGCCGGATTGCTGGCTGGCCGCTGGCTGTCTAGCGCAGACTGTTTGGAACGAGGCGTTCGGGCTTCCGGCTAGGCACGGCATCTCCGACATTGATCTCGTCTATTTTGATGGCGACGACCTTTCGCAAGAGACGGAGGCCACGCACGCAGCGCGGATTCGCACACAATTTGCCGATCTAGGCCTGTGGGTCGACGTCAAGAACGAGGCGCGAGTGCACCTCTGGTACGCCGAAAAGTTCGGGAGCGCGCAGGTACCTTATGTGTCGACCGAGGACGCCATAACGACGTTTCCGACAACGGCCACTGCCATCGGCGTGCAGCCAAGACACGGTTCGCTTCATGTGTTTTCGCCCTATGGTCTGTCGGACCTGCTCGGCTTGACCGTGCGACCCAACAAGAAGCAGATCACCCGATCGATCTACGATGCCAAAGTAAAGAACTGGCTGGCGTTGTGGCCCGGGCTTCGCGTAGTGCCATGGGATGCCGAGTCTGCAGGAGGAGAGAGCGTTCAATGAAGATCACAGACATCGTCTGCCACATCCTCCAATGCAAAGTCGACAAGCCGTTCGTGTCGGCGCGCGGCTGGGTCTACGGTACGCGCTCGACCTGCCTGGTCGAGATTTCCACGGACGAAGGCATCACCGGCTGGGGCGAGTGCTACGGCCCCGCCGCGGTCGCAAAAACCTTCGTCGAGACGCAGTTCAAGGCGCGCGTGATCGGCCGCGATCCCTTCGACGTCGAGGCGATCTGGGGGGACCTCTACAACAGGATCAAGGACTACGGCACGACCGGCATGGCGATCTCGGCCATCTCCGGCATCGACATCGCGCTGTGGGACATCATGGGCCGCGCCGTCGACAAGCCGGTGCACAAGCTGATCGGCGGCGCCTATCGCAGCGAGGTGATCCCTTACGCCACCGGCCTCTATTTCATCGACATGAACCGGCTGGTCGAGGAGGCGGTGGAAGAGGCACTGGAATTCAAGAGCGACGGTTTCCAGGCCATAAAAATGAAGATCGGTCTGGGCGATCTCAAGCTCGACGCCAAGAGGGTCGCCGCGGTGCGCAAGGCGATCGGCCCCGATGTGAAACTCGCGGTCGACGCCAATCACTGCTTCTCGGTGCCCAATGCCATAAGACTCGGCCGCATGCTGGAGGAGCACGACATCCTGTGGTTCGAGGAGCCGATCAGCCCCGAGGACCACGACGGCTATATCGAGGTGACGCGCGCCCTCGACATGGCGGTGGCCGGCGGCGAGAACGACTTTACCCGTTGGGGTTTTCGCGACGTGATCGCCAGGAAGGCCATGGACATCGTGCAGCCCGATCTCTGCGCCGCCGGCGGCTTTTCCGAATGCCGCAAGATCGCGACTTTGGCCTCGGCCTTCGGCGTTGAATGCGTGCCGCACGCCTGGGGCTCGGTCATCGGCCTCGCCGCCACCGTGCAGTTCCTGGCGGCCCTTCCCGATCAGCCGCCCGCGTTCCGGCCGATGCCACCGATGCTGGAATTCGAGCAGACGCCCAATCCGCTCCGCGACACGCTGGCGAAAGAACCGATTGAGCAGAAGAAGGGCATCGTGAAGGTCCCGACCGGCGCCGGCCTCGGCATCGAAATCGATCGCGAGATTTTGAAGAAGTACAAAGTGGCTTAGGCATCACGTCGTCCCGACCAAGGCCCGAAGGGCCGCGTGGAGGGACCTTCTCTCCACGATAAGCTGCCAATCGTAGAGAGAAGGTGCCTCGGCTACGCTCGGGACGACGGGGGAGAACAAAATGAAAATCGTCGACGTAAAGGCCTATCCGACCAGCTACCGCGTCCCGAAGGAGCTGCAAGTCTCGCTCGGCATCGGCACCATGACCAAGCGCGACTGCGTCATGGTCAAGGTGACGACCGAAGACGGCATCGTGGGCTGGGGCGAGAGCCACCACGCGCGCTCGCCCGGCAGCATCGGCCATCTGATCAACACGACGTTGAAAGGCTTCGTCGTGGGCATGGATGCCACCGATACGGTCGGCATCTGGGCCAAGATCTACAAGTTCCAGCTCGGCTCGCATGGCATGGGCGCGGCCACCTCGATGGCGATGAGCGGGCTCGATCAGGCGCTGTGGGACATAAAAGGCAAGGCCGTGGGCTGGCCGCTCTACAAGCTTTTAGGCGGCTCGAACAAGCCGGTGCCGGCCTATGCCGGCGGCATTTCGCTGGGCTACCAGGCGCCTGACTCGCTGGCGGCCGAGGCCGTGCCCATGGTCGAAGCCGGCTACAAGGCGCTGAAACTGCGCGTCGGCGACAACGTAAAGGCCGACATCGCGCGCATGACCGCCGTGCGCCGCCGCTTCGGCGACGAGATCGTGCTGCTGACCGACGCCAACACTGGCTACACGGTCGAGGACGTGCGCCGCGTGATGCCGGCCATGGACGAGCTCGGCATCGCCTGGCTGGAGGAGCCGTTCCCCGCGCACGACCATCGCTCCTATGCCATGGCCAAGGGTTTTGGCCGCACGCCGCTGGCGGCCGGCGAGAACCACTATACGCGCTTCGAGTTCCACCGGCTGATCGAGGATGGCAATATCATCATCCTGCAGCCCGACCTTTCCAAGAGCGGCGGCGTCACCGAGGTGCAGAGGATCGCGGCGGCGGCCTCGATGTGGAAGCTGCCGATCCATCCGCACAGTTCGATGACCGGCTTGAACCACGCCGTCTCGATCCATTTCCTGGCCTCGATCGACAATGGCGGCTACTTCGAGGCCGACTTGTCCGTGGCCAACAAGTTCCGCGACGAACTGGGCAGCGCGCCCTGGCAGATCGGCAAGGACGGCTGCGTCCGGCCGCTCGACAAGCCCGGTATCGGTGTCGAGATCGACGAGAAGTTTCTCGCCGCCCACCCGGTGATCGAAGGGCCGGGGTACGTCTGACCCCTCCCGGCGCTACGCGCCACCTTCCCCCGCAAACGGGGGAAGGAAGGTTCTTCTCTTCCCCTGTCTTCAGGGGAGGTGCCCCGTAGGGGCGGAGGGGTCATGAGCCTCATGACCTGCGCTCACGCGGCGACCACTAGCGTCGACGCCAACTGCCGCACCGACTTCACCATGGCCATGGCGACCAGCTTGCCGGTCTTGCGGTTCTCCTCGCTCACGGCCACGTCCTCCCTGAAGGTGAAGCGGCCGAAGGCACCCGCAGCTTCCAGTTCAACGATGTGGGTCGTGATGGTGGGGTCGGCCACGATCACCACGCGCGTGCGGTCGAGGCCAATGCCGGCCAGGGCGGCGGCGGCGGAGATGTTGACGTTCTGCGGATAGAGTCTTGCGCCTTCGCGGACCGGGCCGTCGAACACGGTGTGGGGCTCCGTCAATTTGTCGAGATCGACCAGCGTCTCGGCCACCGTGCCCTTCCAGGCCGACGGATCCTTGCGCACGGTGACGGTAACGCTCTCCAGTCCGCCGACGGCGGCGCTGCTCAATATGTCGAGGGCGCCGATGCCGGCCGAGGGCAGGATCAGGCGCTTGCCGCTGGCCCTGGCCGCGGCCAGCAGACGCTCGAACAGGGCGGTGTCGGTGAAGGCGCCGACCGAGGTCACGAGAAAATCCGCGCCGCCTTCCAGCACGCGCAGGCCGTGCGCGCGCACGGCGTCGTGGCCCGCACACTCCGCGACCGCGTCGAACTTATAGGCAAAGAATCGGTCCGGCTCGTGCGTCAGCAGGCCTTCAGTGCGAGGCCGCTTCACGAGCACGGACACCAGGTCGATGTTCTCTAGCCGTGCCGCTTCGACATGCTTGCCGATGGCGCCGTAGCCGATCAGACCGAGCTTCACGACAGTCTCTGCTCCACCCAGCGCGCCCAGGCGATCAGATCGTCGTCGCGGCCGCGCGGTCCCACGAGTTGCACTGAAAGCGGCAGGCCGAACGGGCCCGTGTTGAACGGCAGGGCGATGCAGGGCGTGCCCAGCAGCGTCCAGAAGCGGTTGAAGATCGGGTCGCCGGTGCTGCCCAAACCCGACGGCGCCTCGCCCTTGGCCGACGGCGCCAGCAGGAGGTCGAACTTCTCCCAGGCCTCGTCGAGCTGGCCCAACGCCAGGCGCTTGCGCTTCCGGGCGTCGGCGTACTGCTTGCGACTCACCGCGTCGCCTTCGGCCATGACGATGTTCATGACCGGCGAGAAGAGATGTGGGAAGCGGGCGCGCTCCTTTGCATAGGACTGCGTGGCCTCCCTGGTCATGATGCGGTGTTGCGCCGGCACGAGACCGGTCCAGCCATCGGGCGCCTGCCACTCCCGCACCCGGGCGCCGGCGGCCCGCAATGTGCGCACGGCCTCGAGCATGTTCTTCTGGTTATACGGCTCGGACATGTCCCACCACGGCGTGCGGCAGAAGCCGATGCGCGGCGGCCGTCTTGCGGGATCGGCAGGCGCGTGCCCGTAGGCCGCCCGGATGAGCGCCAGGTCGTTGGCTTCGCGGGCGAAGAAGCCCAGCGTATCGAGGCTGGGCGCATAGGGCTTTATGCCCGTCATGTCGGCCCAGCCGTAGGTGCCCTTGTAGGCCACGACGCCGTTGAAGGCGCCGGGCCGGATCACCGAGCCCGCGGTCTGCGTGCCGTAGCCCACCGGGACCATGAAGTCGGCAACGGCCGCGGCCGAGCCCGACGAAGAGCCGGCCGGCGTATGGCGAAGGTTGTGCGGGTTGTGCGTCTTGCCGGCATGGGCGCCGGCGAATTCCGTCGTCACCGCCTTGCCCAGCACGATGGCGCCGGCCTTCACGAGTTGCGTCACGCAGGCGGCGTCGCGGCCCACGACGTGGTCGCGGTAGATCGGCGAGCCGCAGGTCGTGGGCATGGTCTTGGTCGAGATGATGTCCTTTACGGCAAGTGGAATGCCGTGCAGCGGCCCGACCGGCCTGGCGCGCTTGTCGAGCAGGTCGGCGCGCCTGAGCGCGCCCTCGGGATCGAGTGCCTCCCAGGCATGGACCTGGCCTTCGCGCAGATCTATGCGGGCGAGGCAGGCTTCGACGAGATCGCGGGCCTTGAGTCGCTTCTGGGCCATGCGCAGGACGGCCTCGCCGGCCGACAGTTTGTTGGGCGATTTCGCCATGCGTCCTTCCCCCTCGCGGCTGCTTGGGGCCATGATGGCCGAGCGTCCATCGAAAGCCCAGCGCCGGAAGGGGAACCCATGCTCGACGATCCGCCTCTGCTTACCATCAAAGCCGACTTCCCGCGGCCCGATCCGGCCAAGGTGGCGGCGCTCCGGGGCGCGCAGACGTCGCATCTGGTCGATGCCATGGACGGTCGCGGCGCGCTCGACTGGACGATAAAGCCCTGCGATCCGGCAAATTCGTCGTTCGTCGGCGTGGCCGTCACCTGCCACGCCTTCCCGGCCGACAATCTCGCGCTGTTCGGCGCCATGGAGGTCGCCCGGCCGGGCGACGTCATCATGTGTGCCAACGATTCCTATCGCCTGACCGCGCTGGTCGGCGACCTGGTGGCCGGCATGATGAAGAACGCCGGTCTCGGCGCCCTGGTGACCGATGGCCTCGCCCGCGACCGCGCCGGCATCGTGGCCGCCGGCCTGCCGCTGTTCTGCGCCGGCATCGTGCCCAACTCGCCGGCCAAGAACGGACCGGGCAGCGTCGGCCTGCCGGTCACGGTGGGCGGCGTGCCGGTGAGTCCGGGAGACGTTGTCGTGGGCGATGCCGACGGCGTCGTGGTGGTGCCGCAGGCGATCCTGGACGCCACCATCCGGCGGTTGAAGGAAGTCCAGGCGGCTGAAACCAAAGCAGAGGCCGCGGTCAAGGCGGGCGCCACCATGACGGCGGGCGCAGCCGCCCTGCTGAAGTCGCCGCGTGTCGTGAGGCTGTAGGAGACGATCATGCCCCAAGGTCAGCCGTTCAAGGTCCAGAAGCTCGGTCACGCCGTCGTCAATGTCGGCGATCTCGAGCGCTCGAAGCGCTTCTACACCGAGGTGCTGGGCTTCAAGGTGTCCGACGTCTATCCCGGCACCATGATGCCGGGCGGGATGGTGTTCCTGCGCTGCAATGGCGATCACCATTGCCTGGCGCTGGTGGGCGGCGCGCCGCCGGCAGGGGGCGCCGCCCGGACCCTGCATCACCTGGCCTTCGAACTGGCGACGCTCGAAGAGGTTTTCCGTGCGCGCGACCATCTGAAGCTGCATGGCGTGGAGATCGTCTACGAAGGTCGCCGCCGTGCGGGCTGCCAGGTCTCGGTCGAATTCCTCGATCCCGACGGCCATCACCTCGAACTCTACTGGGGCGTCGACCAGATCGGCTCCGACGATCGTCCGCGTCCCCCGGAAGAATGGCGCCAGACCATGACGCTGGAAGACGCAGTGCGCATCGCGCCGGCCGGCCAGGACACCACGATTCACGATCCGACGTTGAAGGCGCGCATCGATGGCTGAGAGCACCATGTTTCATGACGGCAACCGTCGCCTGCAAGATCAGTTCGACAGCCGCCGCATCGCCGACCGCCTGGTCGAGAAGCTGACCCATGTCGAGTTCTCCGACGGCGACCGCGCCTTCATCGAGGGCGCGATGTTCTTCTTCCTGGCGACCGCCGATGATCGCGGCCGGCCCGACTGCTCCTTCAAGGGCGGCACGCCGGGCTTCGTGCGGATCATCGGCCCCGGCGAGCTCGCCTTCCCGGACTACGACGGCAACGGCATGTTCAAGAGCCTGGGCAACATCCTGGCGAACCCGTCGGTCGGGATGCTGTTCATCGACATGGGCGAGAAGCCGCGCCGCGTGCGCGTGAACGGCGCAGCAAGCGTGAGCCGCGACGATCCCCTGATGAGGACGTTCCCCGGCGCCCAGCTCCTGGTGCGGGTCAAGGCCCGCGCGATCTTTCCCAACTGTCCGCGCTACATCGTGACGCCGGGCACGAGCGAGCCCTCGAAGTACGCGCCGCGACCGGACTACGCGCCGCCGGAGCCGGCATGGAAGGGTTTTGACGATTTTAGGGACTACATCCATCCCCGGCAGAAGACGCCCGACGGGGCGTGAGGCAGCCGCTCCGCCGGAAACTCAGGGCGCAGGTTCTGCGGGTTTGACCGTGGGGGCCGGCGCCTGGCCCAGCATGCCCTTGATGCGCTCGCGGCCGGTCTGGAAGGCGACGTAGAGGCCGGGGATGACGAAGATGCCCAGGAAGGAGGCGGCGATCATGCCGCCGAACACCGCCGTGCCGACCGCGCGCTGGGTGGCCGCACCCGCGCCCGAGGCGATCACCAGCGGCACCAGGCCCAGGATGAAGGCGAACGACGTCATCATGACGGCGCGGAAGCGCAGCGCCGCGGCGGTCGTCGCGGCGGTGACGACATCCTTGCCCTTGGCGCGTTCCTCCATGGCGAACTCGATGATCAGGATGGCGTTCTTGGCGGCCAGCGCAATCAGCACCACGATGCCGATCTGGGCGTAGATGTTGTTGTCGAGGCCGCTCAGGAACAGCGCCGCCATGGCGCCGAACAGGCCCACCGTCACGGACAGCAGCGCCGCGACCGGGATGGCGGTGCTCTCGTAGAGGCCGACCAGGAAGAGATAGGCGAACACCACCGCGAGCCCCAGGATGAAGCCGGTCTGGCCCGCCGCCGCCTTCTCCTGCAAAGCCGTGCCGGTCCACTCGTAGGCGTAGCCGGCGGGCAGCGTTTCCTTGGCCAGCTTCTCCATCGCCGCCAGCGCCTCGCCCGAGGAATAGCCCGGGGCGGGCGCGCCGTTGATGGTGACCGAGCGCAGGTTGTTGTAGCGGATGATCGAGGAGGGTGCGGTGACCAGTTCGACGTCGGCCACCGCCTGCAACGGCACCAGCTCGCCGCTGGCCGAGCGCACGCGGACGCGGAACACGTCGTTCACGGTCTTGCGGTCGGCCGCCTCGGCCTGGACTTTTACCTGCCAGGTGCGGCCGAACAGGTTGAAGTCGTTGGTGTAGCTGCCGCCCATGGACGTCTGCAGGGCGGAGAAGATGTCGGCGATGTTGACGCCCAGCGCCTGGGCGCGCTCGCGGTCGAGCTTGAGATTTATCTGTGGCGTGGCAGCACCATAGGTCGTGAACACGCCGGCAAGCTGCGGCACGCCCTGGGCCGCCACCATCAGGCCGCGCGCCACCGCCGCCAGGTCGGCCGGCGGGGCGCCGGTGAGGCTTTCGAGCTGGAACTCGAAGCCCGCCGAATTGCCGAGCCCCATGATGGGCGGCAGGTTGAAGGCGAAGACGTTGGCCACCGCGACCTGGCTGAACGCGGCGTTGAGCTCCTCGAGGGCGCGGAAGACCGACAGTTTGGGGTCCTTGCGCTCGCCGAACGGTTTTAGGGCGACGATGACCAGTGCGCGGTTGGGCAAAGCGAGGCCGTCGAGCAGGCTATAGCCGCTCACCGAGAAGATGTTCTGCAGCCACGGCCGGCCGGCCACGATGCCCTCGACCTGCTCGACCGCGGCCAGCGTGCGGTTGGTCGAGGAGGCGTCCGGCAGCTGCAGCTCGGCCATGAAGGCGCCCTGGTCCTCGTCGGGCAGGAAGCCCGAGGGCACCAGGCTGCCGAGGCCGCCGGTGGCGGCGACGAAGCCCGCGACCAGCAGCAGGGAGACGACGCCGCGCCGCGCCAGCGGCGTGACGAGCCGGACATAACCGTCGCGCGTGCGGTCGATGCCGTTCTGCAGCCAGGCAGCGATGCCGGTCGGCTTCTTGCGGTGGCGCAGGATCAGCGAGCACAGCGCCGGCGACAGCGACAGCGCGTTGATCGCCGAGATCACCATCGACACCGAGACGGCCACGGCGAACTGCGAGTAGAGCTGGCCGGTGATGCCCGGGATGAAGGCGGTCGGAATGAACACCGACAGCAGCACCAGGGTGATGGCGATGATCGGCCCGGTGACCTGCTGCATCGCCTTCTCGGTCGCCTCGGCCGGGGTGAGGTGCGGCTCGTGCTCGAGGATGTGCTCGACCGCCTCGACCACGACGATGGCGTCGTCGACCACGATGCCGATCGCCAGCACCAGTGCCAGCAGCGAGATGGTGTTGGCCGAGAAGCCCAGCGCCAGCATGACGGCGAAGGTGCCGACCAGCGCCACCGGAACGGCGACGATGGGAATGATCGTGGCGCGCAGGTTGCCGAGGAAGATGAAGACGACCAGGGCGACCAGCACGAAGGCCTCGATCAGCGTGTGGATCACGCTCTCGATCGTGGCTTCGACGAACACCGTGGTGTCGTACATGATCTCGAAGGCGACGTCGTCGGGCGCCCGCGTTTCGAGTTCCTTCAGCGCCTTGCGCACGCCGCCCGCCGTGGCGAGCGCATTGGCGCCGGGCAGCTGGGCGATCTGGATGCCCGAGGCCGGCTTGCCGTTGTAGCGCGCGGCCGAGTCGCTGTTCTTGGCGCCCAGTTCGACGCGGGCGATGTCCTTTACGCGCACCAGCGCGCCGTCGGACGTGGCGCGCACGACGATGTTCTCGAATTCGTCGACCGTCGTCAGCCGGCCCTGCGTCGTGATGTTGAGCTGGAAGTCGACGTCGCCCATCAGCGGCGCGGCGCCGACCAGGCCGACCGCGGCCTGGACGTTCTGTGCCTGCACCGCCTTGACCACGTCGTTGGGCGTGATGTCGAGGCTCGACATGCGGTCGAGGTTGAGCCAGACGCGCATCGAGTAGTCGAGCGCGCCGAACAGCGAGGCATCGCCCACCCCCGGCACGCGGCGCAGCGTGTCGAGCATGCTGATGGTGGCGAAATTCGACAGAAACAGCGCGTCGCGCGTGCCCTTCGGCGAATAGATCGCGACCACCTGCAGGAGCGCCGAGGACTGCTTCTTGGTGGTGACGCCGTTGCGCTGCACCTCCGGCGGCAGCAGGGCCAGCGCCTGGTTGACGCGGTTGGTCACGTTCACGGTGTTGAGGTCGGGGTTGGAGCCGACCTCGAAGCTGACGTTGAGCTGGTAGCTGCCGTCGCCGCCCGAGGTCGACTTCATGTAGATCATGCGCTCGACGCCGTTGACCTGGGCCTCGATGACCTGGGCCACGCTTTCCTCGACCGCCTGGGCCGAGGCGCCGGGATAGACGGCCGAGACCCGGACCTGCGGCGGCACGATGTCGGGGAACTGCGCCACCGGCATCGCCGTCATGGCGATCACGCCGGCAATCGAGATGACCGCGGAGATGACGAAAGCCAGCCGCGGCCGGCGGATGAACAACGACGAGATCGTCATGGTCTACTGCTTCTGCGTCGAAGCTTGCGGCGGCGCGATCGTGGGATTGACGGTCATGCCCGGCCGCACCCGCTGCTGGCCCTGGATGATGATCTTCTCGCCCGCCTTCAGGCCCTCGGCGATGGCGATCTGCCCGTCGCGCGAAACGCCGGTCTTGACCCGGCGCTGCTCGGCCACGTTCTTGTCGTTCACCACGAAGAGATAGGAGCCGGTCTGGTCGAGGGCGACGGCGGCCTGCGGCACCGCCACGACCGTCGGGGCTTTCTCGCCTTCGACGATCACGCGCACCGTCTGGCCGTCGGTCAGCAGGCCCTCCTTGTTGTCGAACACCGCCCGCACCATCTGGCCGTCGGTCTTGGCGTCGGCGGTGACGTCGATGAAGTCGAGCTTGCCCTTCGCCTTGTAGAGGTTGCCGTCGGCCAGCCGCAGGCGCACGACGAGCGCGTCGCCCGACGTCGTGTCGCGCCGCGCGTCGAGCAGTTCGCGTTGCGTGATGGAAAACAGCACCCGGATGGGGTTCTCGCTGACCACCGTGGCCAGCACGCCCGAGTCGGGGCCGACGATGTTGCCGGGCGAGACCGCGGCGCGGCCGATGCGGCCGGCGATCGGCGACTTGATCTGGGTGTAGGAGAGCTGGATCTCGGCGTCGCGCAGCTGGGCCGCGGCGTCCTCGAGCTGCGCCTTGGCCTGCAGCTGTTCCGACAGGCGCTGGTCGTAGGTCGCCTGGGTGCCCGTCTTGCTCCGCAGCAGCTCCTCCGCGCGCGTGAGCTGCAGCTGGGCGTTGGTCAGCGCGGCCTTGGCGGCATCGCGCTGGGCGACCTTCTGGTCGACCGCGGCCTGATAGGGCTCGGGTTCGATGGTGAACAGCAGCTGGCCTTCCTTGACCTCGTCGCCGTCGTTGAACTTGCGCGGACCGAGAAAGCCTTTGACGCGAGCCCGCAGCTCGACCTTGTCGACCGCGGCGGCGCGGCCGATGAACTCGGCCTGGTCGGCGATCGGCTTCAGCTCGGCCGGCTGGACGAGGACGGCGGGCGGCGGGGCGCCCTGCTGCGCCTCGGCCGAGACGCCGAAAAGCGCCGCCGCCAGACCGGCCCCGAGAAGCGCCAACATGCCCAAATGCCGCTCTTGCATTGTCATTGTTCCTGCTCGTCCCTAACGTTCGGACACTG
The DNA here is from genome assembly GCA_019745575.1 of Reyranella sp. Taxonomy (GTDB): domain Bacteria; phylum Pseudomonadota; class Alphaproteobacteria; order Reyranellales; family Reyranellaceae; genus Reyranella. The sequence continues at coordinate 34,975 of JAIETA010000141.1, forward strand.
CCTTAATTCGACAAAACGGTCACTGTATTTTCGGCTGGGAAAGGAGGGTGTGATGGCGGCGATGCGTTGGCTCGGTCTCGTTCTGTCGCTGGCGCTTGCTTTCGCAGCCCCCGACATTTCCGCCCAGACGCGCAACAGTTTCGCCAATCCCGCCGAGTACGACTCCTACATGGCGGCCCTCAACACGCGCGACGCCGCCAAGCGCGCGACGGCGATGGAAGTCTTCATCGCGTGGTATCCCGGCAGCACGCTCAGGATCGAGGCCTTCGAGCAGGCGATCGCCGCCTGGCATGCCGCCAGCCAGCCGGCCAAGGCCGACGTCATGGCGGTCCGCCTGCTGCAGCTCGATCCCGACAACGTGCGCGCGCTCGCCAACCGTGCCTATGCCGGACGCACGCGTGCGGCGGCGGGCGAGGCGGCAGCCCTGCCGCCGGCGGTCGCGGCGGCGGAACGCGGGCTCGCCGTGCTGCCCAAATGGCAGAAGCCGCTGTCGCTCACCGACGCCGCCTTTGCGCGCGTCAAGGAACAGATGGCGGGAGTCTTCCATGGCACCCTGGGGTTCGCGGCCCTGCAGGCCAAGGACTATGCCAAGGCGCGGCGGCACTACCGCCAGTCGGTGTTGGCCGAGCCCGACAATCTCCAGGACGTCTACCAGTTCGCGGTCGTGCAGCTCGAAGGCACGCCGCTCGATGCGCTGGGCTTCTGGTACGGCGCGCGCGCGATCGTCATCGCGCGGGCGGCCCGCAACGAGGCGGCGACCGACATCGACCGCTACGTCCGTGCACGCTACCGGCTCTACCGCGGCAGCGAGGAGGGCTGGGACGCGCTGCTCGCCCGGATCGCGGCCGGCGAGCGCGCGCCGCCGGCCAACTTCGCCAAGTCGATCCCGCGGGCGCTGACGCCGCCGGAGCGGGCGCAGCAGCTCGCCGAGGAGAACGATCCGGCCACCCTGTCCTTCGCCGAATGGGCGCTGGTGCTGCGCCATCGCGACGCGACGCCGGCCAACAAGGCGGCGGCCGAGAAGGTGTGGCAGGCGATCGTCGAGAGGCAGCGCGGCGGCGGCACGCGGCTCAAGATCCCGGTCAAGGTGATCGCGGCCACGCCCGACCGCATCGATGCGGCGATCACCGACGAGGCGCAGGCCGCCAACACGGTCGATCTCGTGGTGATGATGGCCCGTCCGCTCGGTCCGCTGCCGGCGGTCGGCGCCAAGATCGCCGTCGTCGGCACGCTGAGCGACTACCGCGCCCAGCCTTTTGCGTTCCTGATGACGCGCGGCGAACTCGCGCCGGAGTCGCTGCCCGTGGCCGGCGGGCGCTGCGCCGACCCGCGGCCCCAGATGTGCAGCCGCGACTATCGGCCGGCCTGCGGGCTGCGCCGCGACGGCAGCCGCAAGACCTATGGCAATGCCTGCAGCGCCTGCGCCGATCCCGACGTCGTCACCCAGGACGCCGGCGCCTGTCCTTGAGGGCTTGGGGTCATCGCGCCGTCGTTTGGGCCGTCATGGTCTGCACCCTCTCTTCCCCTTCGTGGAGTCCACGAAGGGGAAGTGCCCTCGCCTTGCGAGGGCGATGGGGTCATGAGTCTCGACGGAGGCTTTCGACCCCTCCGTCGGCGGAAGACGCCGACACCTCCCCTCGATGACGAGGGGAGGAGAGCGATTGCGATACTGCCGGAACGACTCTAATGCGCCATCAGCAGCGGCACGCGGCAGGACGAGATCACCTTGCCGGTGGCGCCGCCCAGGCCGAGGAAGCTCAAGACCTGGCCGCGGCCATAGGCGCCCATGACCAGAAGGTCGCAGCCCTTGCCGTGGGTGTAGTCGAGCAGGGCGCGGCCGCGGGCGCGGCCCGAGACGATACCGGGGTCGATGGCGTCGACGGTGGTGGCGATGCCGTGGCGGCTGAGGTTGCGCGCCAGGTACGACGCGCCGACATCGTCGGGCTTGCTGCCGGCCACCAGGATGGTGATCCGGCTTGCCGTCTTCAGGAACGGCAGGGCGTACTCGACGGCGCGCGCCGCCTGGAAGCTGCCGTTCCACGCCACGACTGCCGAGGCGAACGCACCCGTTCCCGGATTGGGCGGGGCGATCATGACGGCGCGGGCGCATTCGTAGATCGCCGCCTCGACCGTGGCCGGCGCCACGTTCTCGGGGTCACCGCCGGGACGGCCGAGCACCAGGATGTCGGAGCAGCGGCCCATCGCCACCAGCGTGTCGAGGGTCGCGGTCTTGGCCGCCGTATAGGTGGCGCCCTTGATCGGCGCCACGATCTGCTTGTAGGCGCGCTCCGACTCCTTGGCGCGCGCCGCCAGCCGATCGTCGTCGACGTCGATCAGGAGCGGCATCGCTTCGCCGCTCATGGCGAGGCCGCCGACCATGCCGCCGGCCGGCCCGACCGGCAGATGAAGCGCGTCCACGGTGCCGTCGAAGACGGTGGCCACCCGGGCGGCCAGGCGGAACGACATCGCGGCATCGGGCCCGCCCTCGGACACCGCCAGAATGGACTTTATCATCGCGCACTTCTCCTCGGGGCAACTCGATGGGGGGCAATTCGACGGGCGATTAAGAAGCGACGTCGGGTAAGGCGCAAGCCGAGACTTTCGTCAGATGCCTGACCCGATCACTCCACCACCGTCCGGTGGGCGATTTCGCGCTTGCGGATCCAGTACACGACCGGTAGCGCCAGCAGCACCATCCAGAGCTTGCCCAGGATCTGGCCGGCGAGATAGTCGAGGTTGCCGAAGGCCAGCCACAGGAACAGCACGCTGTCGACGACCAGGCCCACGACGCCGCTGGCGAAAACCGCCAGCACCAGGCCGCGCGACTGCAGCGGCGTGTAGACGGCGAAGTCGGCCAGCTCGGAGAGCAGGAAGGCAGTGGCCGAGGCCACGATCAGCGCCGGCGGCGCGACGGCGCCCGACAGCGCCGCGCCGGCCACGATGGCGGTGATCGCCACGAAGCGGCCGAGCCGCCGCTGCACGAGGTCGCGCAGCACCAGGGCGAGGCCGATCATCAGCACGCCCGACGGCGCCATCAGCGGCATGCCGCCCGGCCCCCACGGCGCCACCGGCACCAGGCAGGGGCCCTGCGGCACGCAGACCGTGCCGACATGGCCGATCATCCAGTTGGCCATGGGAATGCAGGCGATGAAGCCCAGGAAATAGCCCAGGGCTTCGGCCTTCCGTTTGAGTGTCATCATGGGCGGCGCTCCTAGCAGGTCTTTTGCGGATCGGGAACCCGGCATCGGCGCAGGCGTTATAGGGACACACTCATTCAGGAGATTCCCCATGCTCGTTGCCCGTCGCACTGCCCTGAGACTCGCCCTGGCCGCCATCCCGGCCGCCTTTGTCTCGACCCTCTTTGTCCCGGCGGCCCACGCCGTCGAAGCCCTGCCCGACGCTCGATTCGTCGGATGGGCCGAGGCCGTCAACGAATTCCAGATCGCCTCGGGCAAACTCGCCCTGTCCAAGTCGGGCAACGAGATCGTGCGCGGCTATGCCACCCGCATGATCGCCGAACACACCGAAGCGGCGTCGTTCCTGGTGAAGTCGCGGTCCGAGGCCGGGGTCTCCTACGCGCCCGACCCGGCGGCCCCGCCGAACACCGCCGCCATCCTGCAGCGGCTCAGCGGGCTGCAGGGGCCCGAGTTCGACACGTCCTACGCCAACGCCCAGCTCGGCATCCAGACCGACGCCGAGGCGCAGTACGGTGCCTATTCGCAGAACGGCAAGAGCGGTCCGCTGCGCAGGTACGCCCAGATGATGCTGCCGAAGTCGCAGGAGCAGCTCGAATACGCCAAGCGCCTGGTCGGCGGCCGCTAGGCGACTTTCCGGCCTTCGCGCCACGCGAGATAGCCCCGCTTGCGCAGGACGCAGGCGGGGCATTCGCCGCAGCCGTGGCCCCACGCCTCGCGCGGGCCGCGCTCGCTTTGGTAGCAGGTGTGGGTGTGACTTAGAACGATCTCGACCAGCGGGTCGCCGCCCAGCTCGCGGGCGAGTGCCCAGGTCTCGGACTTGTCCAGCCACATCAGCGGCGTGTGCAGCACGAAGCTCCTGTCCATGCCGAGGTTGAGCGCCACCTGCAGCGCCTTGATGGTGTTGTCGCGGCAGTCGGGATAGCCGGAGAAATCCGTCTCGCACATGCCGCCCACCAGGTTGCGGATGCCGCGCCGCCACGCCACGGCCGCGGCGAAGGTGAAGAACAGGATGTTGCGTCCCGGCACGAAGGTGTTGGGCAGGCCGCCCTGCTCCATCTCGAAGGCGACATTGCGCGTGAGCGAGGTCTCGCTGATCTGGCCCAGCACGCCCATGTCGATGAAATGGTCCGGCCCCAGCCTGCCTGCCCACTGCGGAAAGCCGCGCCGGATCTCGTCCAGCACCACAAGCCGTTGATCCAGTTCGATTCTGTGCCGCTGGCGGTAGTCGAAAGCGACAGTCTCGACATGCGCAAATCGTTCTAGCGCCCAGGCCAGACACGTGGTGGAATCCTGGCCGCCGGAGAACAGGACGAGGGCTGATCGAGCGCCGTTCATGAGGGCTTTATCGCCCGCCTCCCATCTCCGCGCCACTGCGTTGCTGCCCCGTATTGCTGCTCCGTGTTGCTGCTCATGCAGTCGATCATCGACCAGACCAATCGTCAGAAGGAGGAGGAACCATGTTCGTCTCCGACATTCTCTCCCAGAAGGGCGGAACCGTGTTCACGGTCAGCCCCGGCACGTCGGTCGCCCAGGTGGCGCAGCAGCTGAGCGTGCGGCGCATCGGCTCGGTGCTGGTGCTGGACGCCGACGGGTCGGTGGCCGGCATCGTGTCGGAACGCGATCTCGTGCGCGCGCTGGCGAGCCACGGCGCGGCGGCCCTCGAACTCGAGGCGAAGCATGTCATGACCCGCGACGTCGTGACCTGCGATCCCGACGATTCGATCGATCAGGTCATGGAGGTCATGACCCGCGGCCGCTTCCGCCACCTGCCGGTGGTCCGGCGCGGCGAACTGCTGGGCCTGGTGTCGATCGGCGATATCGTGAAGACGCGCCTTGAGGAGACCCGGCATGAGACCGAGGCGCTAAAGGCCTACATCGTCGCAGGCTGACCCGGACCGGGCGCCCGGACTTAAGTTTCCCCGCGATCTCCGCTAGGGTTTGTAGCCCTGGTCCGGAGAAGTCATGTCGCGCCTGCCGTTCGCCAAAGCCCTGTTCGCCGTTTCGATCTTCCTTTTTCCCGTGGTGGCGGCGGCGCAGACCGCCGACACCGTCAAGGTGGGCCAGTTCACCAAGAGAACGGGCGGCACCGTGACGGCGGTCACCAACGGCGACGTCGCCTGCTATCTCACGCTCAAGGACGACCGCGGCGCGGTCTTCGAGGAGATGGCGAAGTTCGAGATCTGCGAGCAGAAGCCGCCGCTGAAAGGCAAGCGGGTGGCGCTCAGCTATGAACTCGGGCGCGTGATGTCCGACGAATGCCAGGGCGATCCCGACTGCAAGAAGACCCGCACCGTCGCCCTGGTCAGCGCCGCACGCATCGTCGACACCAAGCCGACAGCGCCGGCCGCGCCGGCCACGGCGGCGGCGCCCCGGCCGACGTCATTCTGCACACCCGCGGAGACGATCGTGTTCGCCTGCCGCACCGGCGCCAAGATGGCCTCGGTCTGCGCGTCGAAGGACGCCGGCCCGACCAGGGGCTACCTGCAATACCGCTTCGGCAAGCTCGACGGCAGCGAGCCGCTCGAACAGATCCTGCCCGAGGGGCAGGTGCCGCCGGCCAAGGCGGCGACCGGTCAGAACGTGCCGTTCGCGGGCGGCGGCGGCAGCTGGCTGCGCTTCCGCAAGGGCCAGTTCAGCTACACGGTCTACACCGGCATCGGAAACTGGGGGCCGAAGGGGGAGAAGCGCACCAAGGCGGGGCTGCACATCGAACACGCCGGCAAGGCCTTGGCGACGCTGAAATGCCAGGAGCCGCCGATCAGCCTGCTCGGGCCGGACTGGTTCGAAAAGGTCGGCATCGCGACCCGCCCGGACGAAGACTTCGACTTTCCCGACTGATCTCCGCTAGGGTCTTTCCGACGAGAGTCGGATGGGCTCTTCTCCTCCCCAGCGAAGCTGGGGAGGTGTCGGCCTTGCAGTCCGACGGAGGGGTCCGAAGCCTCAGTCGCGGCTCATGACCCCTCCGTCGGCGTAAGACGCCGACACCTCCCCTTGCAAGCAAGGGGAGGACAGACTTGATTCAATCGGCGTCGGAAAGACTCCAGGGTCGCCGGCGTCCCGTCTGGAGATCGCATGTCACTTCCCCTGCAAGGCAAGGTCGCGCTCGTGAGCGGCGCCGGCAAGAACATCGGCCGCGGCATCGCCCTCACGCTCGCCCGCGACGGGGCGGCGATCGTTGTCAACGGCCGGGCCGACCGGACGGCGGTCGAGCAGGTGGTGCGCGAGATCGAAGCCGCGGGCGGCCGGGCCCTGGCCGCGATGGGCGACGTCGCCGATCCCGCGGTGGCGCCGCGGCTGGCGGACGAGGCGGCGCAGGCATTCGGCGGCATCGACATCCTGGTCAGCAACGCCGGCCTCCGGCGGCAGACGTCGTTTCTGGAAATGTCTTTTGCCGAGTGGCGCGAGATCATGTCGGTGGCGCTCGATGGCGCGTTCCTGCTGGCCAAGGCGGTGGTGCCGCAGATGGTGGCGCGCGGTGGCGGCGCCGTCGTGGCCCTGTCCGGCATCTCCACCCATGTCGGCACGCCCAACCGCTGCCACGTCTCGGCCTCCAAGTCGGGCCTCGAAGGCCTGATGCGGGCGCTCGCCGTCGAACTGGCGCCACACAAGATCACCTGCAACGCGCTGGCGCCCGGCGCCATCGACACGACGCGCGGCGCCTCGGCGGGGCCGGCGCCGGCCAACCGGGTCAACCGCCCGATCCCGCTAAAACGCTTCGGCACGGTCGAGGAGATCGCCGCCATGGTCCGCCTGCTGGTCGGACCGGAGGGCGCCTTCATCACCGGCCAGACCATCCATGTGAACGGCGGCGAGTTTCTGACGTGAGGGAGACGACCATGGGCACTCTGCGGACGATGGCGATGGTCCTGGTAGCGGCGCTGCCGCTTGGCGCGGCAGCCCAGACGCCGCCGCCGTACCAGCCCGGCATGGGCGACCTCATGGTCATGACGGTGCAGCCGCGTCACCTCAAACTCGGCCTGGCCGGTCAGGCGCGCAACTGGGACTACGCCGACTTCGCCCATCATGAACTGGAGGAGTCGCTCGAGAACGTCGAGAAGCACATTCCGAAGTGGCGCGATCTCGATATCGTCCAGCTCATGGCGGCGACGACGAAGCAGCCGCTCGAGGCGGTCGAGAAGGCGGTGAAGGCCAGGAACGCCGCCGCTTTCGACGCGGCCTTCAAACAGCTCACCGACTCCTGCAACGCCTGCCATCGCAGCTCCAACCTGCCGGCCATCGTCATAAAAGTTCCCGATGGGTCCTCGGCGTTCCCCAACCAGGAGTTCCGTCCGGCCCGGCCTTAAAGACCAGTCGGAAATGAAATGAGTCGATTCGATCACTTACCTCATCCTGAGGAGCGCCGCGAAGCGGCGCGTCTCGAAGGATGGGCAACAGACGCGGTGCGCGGTCCCACCCTTCGAGACGCGGTCCTGCGGACCGCTCCTCAGGGTGAGGGCTATCGCCGACCAACCGTAACCGTATTCGTTTTGAATCGGACTCTGAGGACAGCGGCGGCGAGAGGCATTTAGGCATGTTGGGATACGCGATCGTCTTCCTCGGCGCCGGCATCGGCGGCGCCATGCGGCACGGCATGAACATCTGGGTCGCGCGCCTCATGGGCACGCACTTCCCCTGGCACACGCTCGCGATCAACATTCTGGGCTCGATCCTGATGGGCGCGATCATCGGCTGGTTCGCCGAGAGGCTGGGGGCCGCCGGCCATCTGCGCCTGTTCCTCGCCACCGGCATCATGGGCGGCTTCACCACCTTCTCGGCTTTTTCGCTCGATGCGGTGCTCCTGTGGGAGCGGCACGAGTATCTGATGGCGGCGCTCTATGTCGGCGGCTCGGTGGTGGGCGCGATCGCGGGCCTCGCGGTGGCGCTCTGGATCATGGGCAAGGCACTGGCGTGAGCCGGAGCCCCATGACGTCGAAGGCGTTCGATGTCGTCGTTCTGGGTGCCGGCGCCGCCGGCCTGATGTGCGCGATCCGCGCCGGCCAGCGGGGGCGGCGCGTGCTGCTGCTGGAGCATGCCGAGAAGGTCGGCAAGAAGATCCTGATCTCGGGCGGCGGGCGCTGCAATTTCACCAATCTCGGCGCGCGGCCCGAGGCGTTCCTGTCGGACAACCCGCATTTCGCCAAGTCGGCGCTGGCCCGCTTCACGCAGCACGACTTCATCGCCCTGGTCGAGAAGCACGGCATCGCCTGGCACGAGAAGACGCTGGGCCAGCTCTTCTGCGACGGCTCGGCGCGCCAGATCGTGGCCATGCTGCTGGCCGAGTGCGCGGCCGCGAGCGTCGATGTGCGCGTGGCGCACCGGATCGCCGGCATCGAGAAGCCCGACCGCTTCACGGTGCATACCGATCAGGGCGACTTCGACGCCGCCGCCGTCGTGCTGGCGACCGGCGGGCTTTCCATTCCCAAGATGGGCGCCACCGGCTTCGCGCACGACATGGCGCGCCGCTTCGGCCTCGGGATCGTCGGGACGCGGCCGGGCCTCGTGCCCTTCACCGCGCATGTGCCGGACATCGCCGGCGTGTCGCTCGAGGTCGAGGCGAGCGTGGGCCGCACGCGCTTTCGCGAGGCGATGCTGTTCACCCATCGCGGCCTCTCGGGGCCGGCGATCCTGCAGATCTCGTCCTACTGGCACCCCGGCCAGGAGATCGCGATCGACCTGCTGCCCGATATTGCGGACGCCGTAAAATTCCTGAAGCGGCGCCGGCATGCGCGGCCCAAGGCGGAGCCGCGCACCCTCCTGGCCGAACTGCTGCCGCAGCGGCTGGCGGAGGTGTTGGCCTCGACCGAGCCCGCGACGCTCAAGGACTGGCGGGTGCGGCCGACCGGCACCGAAGGTTACGCCAAGGCCGAGGTCACCGTGGGCGGCATCGACACCGCCGAACTTTCCTCGAAGACGATGGAGGCCAGGAAGGTACCCGGCCTCTACGCCATCGGCGAGGCGGTCGACGTCACCGGCTGGCTGGGCGGCTACAATTTCCAGTGGGCGTGGTCGAGCGGCTGGGTGGCGGGGGAGGCGGTTTAGGCTGCTTCGCCAACGCGTGGCGTCGTGCCGGCAGCCCTGATCGTCCGCGTTCACGCGATTGTGATGAGCAGATTCAGCAGGGTATGCTATGATTTTTCTATAAGTTGAGGTGTGGACCGCCTCGGCCTTTTTCCTTTCCGGCACGACCGCCCGCGGCACGCCCGCGGGTCCGGCCTTGAGCCTTGGTGCAGCCGCCGCGGGTCCTGACCCGTGGTTTATCCTGAGGCCGAAGGCCGAAGGAACAGTCCCAAAAACAACCCCGTCTCAACCGTGCGCCGAATAACGACGCCGGAACAGACACTTAACGACGCCCTGGGCACAGGGCGCGAAGGGGCCCGTACGACCGAAGAACAAGCGAGATGCGTAAAAGCCCGTCAAACAAGGCTTATCCCGAAGCGGGGCACAACCCGGGGCCCAACACTCCCACGTTTCAGGTGGGCCCGGGGAGCGGGCGAAAAGCCTGTCGTTATTGGCTTTCTGGCGTGCGGAGAGCTGACATTCGGCCTGTGGATTTGTGCCCCTGTGGCACGGCGATCCGCTCAGTGGCCGAGGTAGCTGCGGCGCAGGTCGGGGTTTTGGGCAAGCTCGGCGGCGTTGCCGGAGAGGGCGATGCGGCCGTTCTCCAGCACATAGGCGCGGTGGGCGACGGCCAGCGATTGCACGACATTCTGCTCGACCAGCAGGATGGCGAGCCCGTCCCCGTTCAGCCGGGCGATCAGGGCGAACATCTCCTCGACCAGGATCGGCGACAGGCCGAGCGAGGGCTCGTCCAGGATCAGGAGCTTGGGCTCGCCCATCAGGCCGCGGCCGATCGCCAGCATCTGCTGCTCGCCGCCCGACAGCGTGCCGGCGAACTGGGTCATGCGTTCCTGCAGGCGCGGGAAGATGGCGACCACGCGCTCGAGGTTGCGCGCCCGTGCCGCCCGGCCGCGGCGGTAGCTGCCGAGTTCGAGGTTGTCGCGCACCGACAGGTTGGGGAAGACGCGGCGGCCCTCGGGCACCTGGATGAGGCCGGCCTCGACGATGGCCATCGAGGGCGTGCCAGCGATGTCGCCGCCGTCGAAGCGGATGGCGCCGCCGAACGGCCGGTAGAGGCCGGAGATGTTGTTGTTCAGCGTCGACTTGCCGGCGCCGTTGCTGCCCAGCAGGGCCACGATCTCGCCGGCGCCCACGGCGAGGTCGACGCCGCGCAGCACTTCGATGGCGCCGTAGCCGGCCCGCAGGTCGCGCACGTCGAGCAGGGGAGAGCTCATGCCCGCAGGACCTTGGCCGCGCCGTGGCCGAGATAGGCTTCGACGACGGCGGGGTCGGACGCGATCTCGGCCGGCGTGCCCTCGGCGATCATGCGGCCCTGGTTGATCACGTAGACCCGCTCGGCGAGCGAGGTGACGGCCTGCATGACGTGCTCGATCAGCAGGATGGTGACGCCGGCGCTCTGGATATGGCGGATGACGCCCACGATCTCGACGATCTCGGTCGGGTTGAGGCCGGCCATGACCTCGTCGAGCAGCAGCAGGCGCGGGCCGGTGGCGAGCGCGCGGGCGAGTTCCAGCCGCTTGCGGCCGGCCACGGTGAGATCGGCGCCCATCTGGTCGAGCTGGTCGGCCATGCCGACCTCGGCCGCCACCGCCTCGGCCCGGCGCTGGGCCTCGCGCCGGTCGGCGGTGCGGAAGTAGGCGCCGACCATGATGTTCTCGCGCACGCTGATCTTGGCGAAGGGCTGGGTGATCTGGAAGGTGCGCACCATGCCGGCGG
>JAIETA010000051.1 GCA_019745575.1 Reyranella sp.
CCGGCGCCTTCAACGTGACCGGGAGCACCGTCACGGCCGGCTCGGGCGCCGACGGTGGCGGCGCCGGCTCGGCCTTCGGCTCGGGTATCTTTCTCCAGGGCAGCAGCGGCATGCTCACCTTCACCCCGGGTTCCAGCCAGAGCCAGACCGTGGCGAACGTCATCGCCGACCAGACCGGCTCGGGCGGCAGCGGCGGCAACGCCGGCAGCTATGCGCTGGTCAAGAACGGCGCCGGCACGCTGACGCTCTCCGCCGCCAACACCTACACCGGGGCGACGACGGTCAACGCCGGCACGCTTCTGGTGAACGGCAGCGTCACCAGCGCGGTGACGGTAGGGACGGGCGGCACGCTGGGCGGCACGGGGACGATCGCCGGGCTGACGACAATCAACGGCACGCTGGCGCCGGGCAACTCCATCGGCACGCTGAACGTCACGGGCAACTTCGTGCAGGCGGCCGGCAGCACCTACCAGGTCGAGGTCAACGCCGCGGGCCAGAGCGACCGCATCAACGTCACCGGCACGGCCACGATCAATGGCGGCACGGTGCAGGTGATCGCCCAGTCCGGCAGATATGCCCGCAACACGACCTACACCATCCTCAATGCCACGGGCGGGCGCACCGGCACCTACGCCAACGTCACCAGCAACTTCGCCTTCCTGACGCCGTCGCTGAGCTACGACGCCAACAACGTGTTCCTGTCGCTGGCGCTGTCGGGCAACGCCTTCTCATCGGGGGCGCAGACGCCCAACCAGTTCGCGGTCGGCACGGTGCTCGACGCCGCCAATACGAACGCCACGGGCGACTTCGCGACGGTGCTGAACGCGCTGGCGGTGTTGAACACGCAGCAGGGGCCGGCGGCGCTGAATGCAATCAGCGGCCAGCCCTATGCCAATCTCGGGACCGCCAACGTGGCGGGCAGCCTGCTGTTCCTGAACGCGCTCGGCACGCAGATGGCCGGGGCGCGCGGCGGCGGCAGTGCCGGAGCGACGCGGGTGGCCCTGGCCGAGGCCTGCACGGCGACCTGCGACGCGTCGGAGCCGGCGCCCTGGGGAGCGTGGCTGAGCGGGCTGGGCGGCATGGGCAACGTGCAGGGCAACGCCAATGCCGGCGGCTTCAACTACAACTTCGGCGGCACGGCGGCCGGCGCCGACGTCCGCCTTGGCCCGCAGTTCCTGGTCGGGCTGGCCCTTGGCTTCGCCAGCGGCAAGCAATCGGTGAGCGGTTTTTCGGGCAGCGGCTGGAGCGACGCTTATAGCGCGGCGGTCTATGCCAGCTTCACGCAGGGCGGCTTTTATGCCGACGGCCTGGCGGGCTACGCCTACGCCGACAACCGGCTGCAACGGCAGATCGTCATTCCCGGCCTGGCGCCGCGCACGGCCAACGGCAGCACCGGGGCCAACCAGTTCCTGGGCCAGCTCGAGGCGGGCTACAAGGTCGGCGTCTACGAGCCCGCGCAGGCCAGCATCACGCCGTTCGCGCGGCTGCAGACGGTGGCGGTGTCGCAGAACGGGTTCACGGAGAGCGGCGCGAATTCGCTGAACCTCAACGTGGCGCAGCAGAATACGACCAGCGTGCGCACGGTGCTGGGCGCCGATCTCGGCGCCGCCATCCCGCTGGGCGAGGTGCGCACGCTCGACGTGGCGCTCAGGCTGGGCTGGGCGCACGAGTATGCCGACACGACGCGGCCGATGACGGCGGCGTTCGCCGGTGCGCCGGCGCTGCCCTTCACGGTCTTCGGCGCGCAGCCGCCGCGCGACAGCGCGGTGGTCGGGTTCGGGCTCAACACGCAGGTGGCGGAGCGGACCTCGCTCTACGCCCGCTACGACGGCGAGCTGGCCAACGGCAACGATGCCCATGCCTTCTCCGCCGGCCTCAGGATGACGTGGTAGGGCGGCATTGCGCGTCGCGCATGGCTGGTCTGCAAAGAAAAAGTTGCAGGATCAGCAGAGTCAGGGCAATCTTTTTGTCAGGCTGACGCTAGGACCGCGTCGGCCTTTTCCATGGGCACGACCCGCCCGCGCACGCCGCGGGTACGACGCCATCGAGCGTGTGGGTGCAGCCGCCGCGACTCCTGAGGCGCGGTTTGTCCTGAGGCCCAAAAGGCCGAAGGAACAGTCCCAACAACGACCCCGTCTCAACCGCACGCCGAATAACGACGTTGGAACAGACACTTAACGACGCCCTGGGCACAGGGCGCGCCGGGGCCTGTGCGAGCGAAGAACAAACGAGACGCGTAAAAGCCCGTCAAACAAGGGCTATCCCGGAGCAGGGCCCAACCCGGGGCCCAACACACCCGCGTTTCAGGTGGGCCCGGGCAGCGGGCGAAAAGCCCGTCGTTATTGGCTTTCCGGCGTGCGGAGAGCTGAAATTCATGGCGGCGAATTGGGCCCGATTGCAATCGTTGGGCCGCCCCGTCAGGTCGCCCCGGTCAGGCCGCTCCCGCGCCGCCCGAGGCCAGCAGGGCGTCGATCTCGGCCGCGGCGTAGCCCGCCTCGGCCAGCACCTCGCGGGTGTGTTCGCCCAGCCGCGGCGCGTGCGTCTCCGTGGGGCGGGCGCCGCCGGAGAAGACGTTGGGCCGCCGCGTGCGGCGGAGGCGGCCTTCGCTGGGGTGGTCCTCGGGCTGGAAGAAGCCCACGTCGGCCAGGTGCGGGTCGTCCAGAAGGTCGTCGATGGAGTTGTAGCGGGCGGCCGGCACGTCCAGCGCATCGAAGATTTTTAGCCACTCGGCGGTGGTCTTCTGGGCGAGGCCCTGCTTGCGGACCTCGAAGTAGGCCGCGGCATTGGCGGTGCGGGCCGAGGCGCTGGCGAAGCGCGGGTCGGTCTTCAGCTCGGGCCGGCCGATGGCGTCGAAGAAGGCGAAGGCCTGCGGGTTGGTGTTGGGCCCGACGGTGATGAAGCCGTCCTGGGTGGGCAGCGGCCGGTAGTCGGGGCTCAGCAGGCGGTTGTCGCCGGTGGGCCCGACCGGCGGGTCGAAGGTGGCGGCGCCCAGATGTTCGCTGGCCACGAACGAGGTCATGTTCTCCAGCATGGGCACGTCGATCGCCTCGCCGCGGCCGGTCTTTTCGCGCCGGTAGAGGGCGAAGCCGATGCATTGGGCGGCGATCAGGCCGGTGGTGTGGTCGCTCATCACCATGGGCACGAAGCGCGGCTGGCCGGTGGCGCGGGCCAGCGTGCCGGCCACGCCCGACAGGCTCTGCACGATCGGGTCGTAGGCGGGGCGGTTGTAGTAGCGGCCGCCGCGGCCGAAGGCCAGGATCGAGCAGTGGATCAGCCGCGGGTTCTGCTCGGCCAGGCTCGCCGCGTCGAGGCCGGCGCGGGCCAGCGCCTCGGGCCGCACGTTGCTCACGAACACGTCGGCCCGGGCGATCAGGCGCTGCAGGGCGGCCAGGCCCTCGGGCTTCTTGAGGTCGAGGACGATCGAGCGCTTGTTGCGGTTGAAGTTGATGAACTTGCCCGACATGCCGGGGTTGCGGCTGCCCTGCGCCATGGTGCGCAAAAGGTCGCCGCCGGGCGCTTCGACCTTGATCACCTCGGCGCCGTAGTCGGCCAGCGTCCGCGTGCAGATCGGGCCCACCACCACGGTGGTGAGGTCGACGACCTTGATGCCGTCGAGGGGACCGCTCACTTGGAGAACTCCAGCTCCATCTCGCCGCACAGCACGCCATTCCTGTCGGCCGCCCAGATTTTTAGCCTGCCGTCGGGTTGCTGCTGCTCGCCGCGCACGTCGATCAGCTCGCCGACCCAGAGCGGATGGACGAGGCGGGCGGTGTAGCCGGCGAGCGTGCCCTTGGCGTGGCGCAGCGCCGCGTCGACCATGAGATGCATCGAAAGGCCGCCGTTGGAGACGAGGGCCGGATAGCCTTCCTCGCGGCGGGTATAGTCGCCGTCGTAGTGGATGCGGTGCGCGTTCCAGGTGAGCGCGGAATAGCGGAAGTTGAGGGCGTTGGTGAGCGCGGTCCTGTCGCTCCACGCCTGGTCGGCGCGCGCCGGCGTCGCCACCGTCGCGGTGGTTTTCTGGCCGGGCGGCACGGCGGGGCGGTAGATGGCGTCGAACTCGTCGACCGCGATCTTCCTGCCGGCCTGCTCGTAGGTGTTGCGCATGGTCAGCACGAAGATGTCGCCCGAGCGGCCGCTCTTGGGCACGATGTCGACGACCTCGGCCTTCTTGACCGCAGGCTCGCCGGCCTTGAGGCGGCCCATGATGCTCACCCGCCGGCCGGCGCCCATGCGGCGCGGCATCGGGATCGGCGGCAGCACCACGCCCTTGTTGGCGTGGCCGTCGGGGCCGATCTCCTTCTGCAGCACCGTTTCCACGCCGATCAGCGTGAACCAGTGCGGCGGCAGCTCGGTCCCGCGCCCGATGCGCTCGGGGTCCATGTCGAAGGTGCCCGCGGCACGACGCATGGCCATCAGGCCGACATCGTCCTCGACGGTGCGGACGCGGCCGATCCAGGGCCGCAGGTCGTTCATGGCGTCGTCCATCCAGCTCATGACGCCATCTTCCAACAAAAAAAGGGCCCGCGACAGCGGGCCCTTCCATGGATCGAAAGTCCGCAGTGGTCGATCAGACCGAGTAGTACATCTTGTACTCGACCGGCGCGGGCTGGTGCTCCCAGGCGTAGACCTCTTCCCACTTGAGCTCCATGTAGGCGTCGATCTGGTCGTCGGTGAACACGCCGCCCTTGGTCAGGAAGGTGCGGTCGGCGTCGAGGGCATTGAGGGCCTCGCGCAGCGAGCCCGCGACGGTCGGAACCTTGGAGAGTTCCTCCGGCGGCAGGTCGTAGAGGTTCTTGTCCATCGGGTCGCCCGGATGGATCTTGTTCTGGATGCCGTCGATGCCGGCCATCAGCATGGCGGCGAAGGCCAGGTACGGATTGGCCGACGGGTCGGGGAAGCGGACTTCGACGCGCTTGCCCTTCGGCGAGGCCGAGTAGGGGATGCGGCAGGAGGCCGAGCGGTTGCGCGACGAGTAGGCCAGCAGCACCGGCGCCTCGAAGCCCGGGATCACGCGCTTGTAGGAGTTGGTGCTGGCGTTGCAGAAGGCGTTGAGCGCCTTGGCGTGCTTGATGATGCCGCCGATGTAGTAGAGCGCCGTCTCCGACAGGTCGGCATAGCCCGAACCCGCGAACAGCGGCTTGCCGTCCTTCCAGATCGACTGGTGGGTGTGCATGCCCGAGCCGTTGTCGCCGTAGATCGGCTTCGGCATGAAGGTCAGCGTCTTGCCGTAGCTGTGGGCGACGTTGTGCAGGCTGTACTTGTACTTCTGCACGTTGTCGGCGGTCTTCACCAGCGTGTCGAAGCGGAAGCCGAGCTCGTTCTGCGACGGCGCGACCTCGTGGTGGTGGATCTCCATGACGATGCCCATGTCGGTGCAGACCGACATCATCTCGGCGCGCAGGTCGTTCGCGGTGTCGACCGGCTGGACCGGGAAGTAGCCGCCCTTGACGCCGGGCCGGTGGGCCAGGTTGCCGCCTTCGTACTCGGCGCCGGTGTTCCACGGCGACTCGTTCGAGGAGACCCGGAAGAAGCTGCCCTGCATCTGGACGTCGAAGCGGACGTCGTCGAACACGAAGAACTCGAGCTCGGGGCCGAACACGGCGGTGTCGCCCATGCCGGACGACTTCAGGAAGGCCTCGGCGCGCTTGGCGGTCGAGCGCGGGCAGCGCGCGTAGAGCTGGCCGGTCGAAGGCTCGACGACGTCGCAGCTGATGATCAGCGTGGTCTGCGCCGCGAAGGGATCGAGCACGGCGGTGGCGGGATCCGGCATCAGGATCATGTCGGACTCGTTGATCGCCTTCCAGCCGGCGATCGACGAGCCGTCGAACATCACGCCGTCGACGAACGTGCCTTCATCGGTGGCCGAGGCCATGCGGGCGGTGTGCTGCCACTTGCCGCGAGGATCGGTGAAGCGGAAGTCGACGAACTTGACGTCCTTTTCCTTGATCATCGCGAGAACTTGCTTGGCGTCCATTTGTCGTTCGTCCCTCTCTTGTGGTTGACGGTCCTCTGCGCCCAGAGGCGTTGCTCATACGGCGGCGTCGCCTCGCTCGCCAGTACGAATTCGGATCGCATCGTCGATGCTCGACACGAAAATCTTGCCGTCGCCGATCCGCCCGGTATGGGCCGAGCCGCGGATCGCCTCGACGGCCTTTTCGACCATTTCGTCCTCGATGATCAGCTCGATCTTCACCTTGGGGAGGAAGTCGACGACATATTCCGCGCCGCGATAGAGTTCGGTGTGTCCCTTCTGGCGTCCGAAGCCCTTGGCCTCGAGAACCGTGATGCCCTTGAGCCCGATCTGGTTGAGGGCGTCCTTCACCTCGTCCAGCTTGAAGGGCTTGATGATCGCTTCGATCTTCTTCATTTGGTTGGAAGACTCCACACGCAGACGCCGGTGCCGCCGATCGAGGCAGCCCGCATGAGAGGCCCTTCAGCACTATTCATGCCAAAGTTTTCCACGGCCACGGGGCCGGAATCTTGCCTGATCTGATTTGTGAATGGGCATGTTGATCGAAAATACGGCAGTTTTTTGCCTAACACATAACCAGTACAGAGAAACCCGATGAAGTCTGCGAATTCGATCATTTCCGGCCTGGGGACGACCGTGTTCGAGGTCATGTCGGCGCTGGCCCGCCAGCATCAGTCGGTGAACCTCGGCCAGGGCTTTCCTGACGATAAGGGGCCGGAGGAGGTGCGGGCGGCGGCGGCCGACTATCTGCTGAACGGTCACAACCAGTACCCGCCGATGATGGGCATCCCGGAGTTGCGGCAGGCGGTTGCCGAACACGCCAGGCGCTTCCAGGGGCTTGATGTCGATTGGCAAAGCGAGGTCCTGGTGACATCGGGCGCCACCGAGGCACTGGGCGACTGCCTGTTTGGGCTGATCGAGCCGGGCGACGAGGTCGTGCTGATCGAGCCGCTCTACGACTCCTACCTTCCGATGGTGAGGCGGGCCGGCGGCATCCCGAAGCTGGTGCGGCTCGAACCGCCGACCTGGCGGCTGCCGCGCGAGGAACTGGCGGCGGCGTTCAGCGCGCGCACCAAACTCATCCTGTTCAACACGCCGATGAATCCCTGCTCGAAGGTATTCGATCGCGAGGAGCTGGGCTTCATCGCCGGCCTCTGCCTCAAGCATGACGCCTTCGCCGTCTGCGACGAGGTCTATGAGCACATCATCTTCGATGACCTGCGGCATGTCTCGCTCATGACCCTGCCGGGAATGCGCGAGCGCACCGTCCGTATCGGCTCGGCGGGCAAGAGTTTCAGCCTCACCGGCTGGAAGGTGGGCTACGTCACGGCGGCCCCGGAGCTGATGAAGCCGATCGCCAAGACGCACCAGTTCATGACTTTCACCACGCCGCCCAACCTGCAGTGGGGGGCGGCTACCGGCCTGCGCCTGGGCGACGGCTATTTTTCGACGCTGGCCGCCGATATGCAGCGCAAGCGCGACCGGTTGGCCGAGGCCCTGTCGGACATCGGCTTCGACGTGCTGCCGGCCGAGGGAACCTATTTCGTGACGACCGACTTCAGGCCGCTCGGCTTCAACGGCACGGACGAGGACTTCTGCCGGCACATCACCGTCGAGGCGGGCGTCACGGCGGTGCCCGTCAGCGCCTTCTACGACGAGCCCGGACGGGCACCACGGCACTTCGCCCGATTCTGCTTCAGCAAGCACGACGAAACCCTTGCCCGGGCGGTCGACCGGCTGGACCGGCATTTCAGGCGGTAGAAGGCGGACATTGCCCGCGATGGCAGCAAGATTTTCTGCCGGCCGGGCCTCGCGAGGGCTATAGTTATTGCTTCGCCGTTGCTGAATGGAGTCACCTTGAGGCAAATCGGGGAAAGTTAAGGGCGTTGACATCGGAACCGCCGTCACCATGAACGAGGACGAGCCCGCTGCCGTGGCCGCGCCGGTGCGCCCCAAATCTGCCCGGATCGATGGCCGGCGCCTGCGCAGCGAGCGCACCAAGCAGCTCATCCTCGAGGCCTACATGGCGCTGGTGCGGGAGAACGAAGCCGTTCCGATGCCGACCGCGGCCCAGATCGCCGAACGGGCAGGCTTTTCCGTGCGATCGATCTTCGAGCGGTTCCCCGACCTGCATGCCATTCGGGTTGCCGCCGCCGACTATGGCCTTGCCCATGCGGCGGCGCTGGCGCCGCCCCGCGGGGTCGAAGGTGACCGGGCGAGCCGGATCCGGGCGCAGGTGGAAACCCGTGCCGGCACCTGTGAGCGCGGCGTTTCGATGTGGCGGGCGCTTGTGTTCAGCGTGGATGAAACCAATGAGCTGAAAGAGCGTGTCCGCATAGCCCGGCAACGGACGATCGATCGGCTGGAGATCATGTACAGGCCGGAACTCTCGACCTTGCGTGATCCCGAGCGCAAGTACCTCCTGATCGCGCTCGAGGCACTGACCGACATCGAGAGTTGGGCAAGGATGCGCGACATGCACGGCATGTCTTTCGAAGAGGGTTGCGCGGTCTGGATCCGCGCCATCGACCGGATGTTGCCGGCGACCCCACCAGATGCGTGATGCATGCGCAAACGATACTAAAGGATGGTGTGCCACGGCGCGTTGCAGGTAGTAGAGAGAGGTGTAGTGCGGCTGGCGACTTCGACACACCTCTGATCGGAAAGAAAATTGGCTACTCCTTCGAAATCCAGGCCAGCCCGGATCGACGGTCGCCGTCTGCGCAGCCAGCGGACCAGGCAGTTGATCATCGAGGCCTATCTGGCGGTGGCGGCGGAGGAGTCGCCGGTGCTGCCGACCGCCGCCAAGGTCGCCGAGCGCGCCGGCTATTCGGTGCGGTCGATCTTCGAGCGGTTTCCCGATCTTCACGATCTGCAGGTCGCCGCGGCTGACCACGCGATCGCCCAGGTCGTCGCGATGTCCGCCTCGCGCGAGGCGGGCGGCGATCGCGCCACGCGAATCAAGTTCCATGTCGGCGTGCGCGCCCGCGCTTCCGATCGCTGGTCGTCGTTGTGGCGTGCCCTGATCGCCAATCAGAGCGGATCCGCTGACCTCAAGGCGCGTGTCCAGATCCTGCGCGAGCGTGTCTTGTCCCTCATGGACCACATCTACGAACCCGAGTTGTCGACGCTTTCTGCGACGGAGCGAAAGCACACGCTGGTGGCGTTGGAGGCTCTGGTCGATGTCGAGAGCTGGGTCCGGATGCGCGAGCACTTCGGCCTATCCGTCGACGAGGCTTGTGCAGGGTGGGTGCAGGCAATTGATCGGCTGCTTCCGCCGACTCCTGAACGCTAGCACTGGCGTGGTGCAACCGTTACAATTTGCAATGGTGCCGTTCGGCCCGAACGCCATATCTTCGTCATTCGGTCTTGCCCGCGGGCAAAGCCAACGCACGGCGGCATCAAGACGACAGCCCCCGGCGGTTTTAGCCTGTCTTGAGCCCCGATGACTGTAATGCCCTCCCGGACGAATGAACTGGATGGTCGCCGCCTGCGAAGCGCGCGGACCAGGCAGCTGGTCATCGAGGCGTATATGGAGTTGCTGCGCGATAGCCCGGCGATTCCTACCGCCGCGCAGATCGCCGAGCGGGCGGGCTATTCGGTCCGTTCGGTCTTCGAACGGTTCCCCGACCTGCATGCGCTGCGGGTCGCTGCAGTGGACTACGCCCTTGGCAAGGGTATTGACCAGGCTTGGTCGGCTGGCCCGGATGGCGACCGACAGGCCAGGCTGAAAGCACATGTCGAGAGGCGTGCGCACATCTGCGAGCAGTGGCTGCCGCTTTGGCGGGCGCTCAACATGAACAAGGGCGACTCGAAAGAGTTGGAAATCCGAATCCGCCTCATTCGCGGGGAGATTATCCGGCGGATCGAGGTGATGTACAAACCCGAACTCTCGACCCTCGCGGACGTTCCGCGCCGGCAGACGGTGCTGGCGATCGAGGCTTTGATCGACTTCGAGAGCTGGGGGCGGATGCGGGAGTTCTTCTGGCTGTCCAAGCAGGAGGTCTGCGCGTTGTGGATTCGGACGATCGATCGCCTGTTGCCGCCAAGCCCGCCGGATTCTTGACGCTCCGACCGGCGGAGCGTAGGAAGGCGCGCTTCGTTGGGGGCGATCCGCGATGGCGGCCGTAGCTCAGTTGGTTAGAGCGCCAGATTGTGATTCTGGATGTCGCCGGTTCAATTCCGGTCGGCCGCCCCAATCGCTCACCTGACGATGATTGCCCGGGCTCCGCTGAGAGACATTGCCCCCTCGGGAAGCCTTGCCCTTCTGACATGTGCGGAAATGGCGAAAGCCGATGCCGCCGCGATATCCGGCGGCGTGACCGGCACCGACCTCATGGAAGCGGCCGGCCGGGCAGTGGCCGAAGCCGTCCTGGAACGCCATCTGCCTCGACCGATGGTCGTCTTGTGCGGCCCCGGCAACAATGGTGGCGACGGGTTCGTGGCCGCGCGCCATCTTCATGCAGCCGGCTGGCCGGTGCGAGTGGCATTGCTCGGCGATCGTCAGTCGCTGCGCGGGGATGCCGCCTGGGCAGCCAAAGGCTGGGCTGGGCCGGCCGAGGCCGTGACGCCTGCCTTGCTGGACAACCGGCCGCTGGTTGTTGACGCACTCTTTGGTGCCGGTCTCGCCCGACCTGTCGACGGCATGGCCGGAGAGGTGATCGATCGCATGAACGCCGAGGCGCTGCCGGTGATTGCGGTCGACGTCCCCAGCGGCCTGAACGGCGACAGCGGCGAAGTGATGGGCCGGGCACCGGTCGCGGAATGCACCGTCACCTTCTTTCGGGCCAAGCCCGGCCACTATTCGGTCGAAGGCCTGCACCGTTGCGGCGCCCTGCGCGTCGTGGACATCGGAATTCCCGGCGCGGTGCTCGACGCGATCGTGCCGCAGCTTTGGCTGAACGGTCCGAGAATGTGGCAAGCTCATCTGCAGCGAAATGCCCGCGACACCCACAAGTATGCACGTGGGCACCTGACCGTCCTCGCAGGAGCCACGGCGACGGGTGCGGCGCGGCTGGCGGCCGTGGCCGGCCGTCGGGCGGGAGCGGGGCTCGTTACCATAGCGTCGCCGAGGTCGGCCGTGCCCGTCTATCAGTCGGCGGAGCCTGGCAATCTGATCGCCGAGATCGACGGCGTCGCCGAGTTCGTACGGTTGCTGGCCGACGAACGGCGCAACGCCATCCTTGTGGGCCCGGGTTCGGGTGTTGGCGACCGTACCCGCCTGTCCGTCCAGGCGGCGTTGGCAACGGGGCGCGCGGTGGTGCTGGACGCGGACGCTTTGACGGTCTTCGGCGATGGCCCAGAGGCGCTTTTCGACCTGATCCGCGGGCCGACGCTGCTGACGCCTCATGAAGGGGAGTTTCGCAGGCTGTTTCCCGATCTGTCGACCTTTCCAGGCAAGGTCGAACGGGCACGTCGGGCCGCCCGGCGCAGCGGCGCTACGGTCCTGCTCAAGGGGCCGGATACGGTCATTGCCGCACCTGACGGCCGGGCGATCGTCAATGTTCACGCGCCGGCGACGTTGGCGACCGCGGGCTCCGGCGACGTGCTGGCGGGGATCGCCGGCGGTCTGATGGCCCAAGGGCTATCGCCGTTGGCCGCCGGCGCGACCGCCGCCTGGCTCCATGGTGACTGCGCCTTTCGCTTCCGGCGCCCGGGGCTGATTGCGGAAGACCTGATCGGCCTTGTCCCGGACGCGCTGGCCGCCATCGCGCAGGACGACTCCGAGGGATATCGCGAGCGCTGAATTGACCGCTTGGCGGCCGCGGGCTAAGAGGCCCGCGATTCGGCCCTCGAGGCACGCCCCGAAGGCCCTCGGTAGCCGTGGGGCCGGTCTCGGGCGGGCGTGGTGGAATTGGTAGACACGCGAGATTTAGGTTCTCGTGCCGCAAGGCGTGGGGGTTCAAGTCCCTCCGCCCGCACCAGACGGAAATGGAAGTGAGACTATGCAAGTGACGGAACTTTCGGCTGAAGGGCTGAAGCGGCAATTCAAGATCGTCGTTCCTGCGGGCGACCTGTCGGCGAAAGTCGACCTGCGTCTGGCTGAGCTGGCCCAGACGGCCACTCTTCCGGGCTTCCGGCCGGGCAAGGTGCCGGTTGGTCTGCTGAAGAAGCAGTACGGTCAGGCGCTTTACGGCGAGGCTCTGGAGCAGGCGGTGAATTCCAGCACCGCCAAGGCCATCGAGGATCGTGGACTGAAGCCCGCCCTGCAGCCGCGCGTCGACTTGAAACAGCTGGAGGAAGGCAAAGACGTCGAGTTCGAGGTGGCCATCGAGGTGCTCCCGGAGATCGGCAAGCTCGATTTCTCCGGCGTCGAACTCGAACGCCTGAAGGCCAGCGTTCCGGACAAGGATGTCGACGAGGCGATCGACCGGATCGCCAAGGCCAATCGCGAGCAGAAGCCCGTCGACCCGCCGCGTCCGGCACGGAAGGGCGATGCGATCAAGTTCGACTTCGTGGGCTTCGTCGATGACAAGGAGTTCCCGGGCGGCGCTGCCAGCGACTACACGCTCGAACTGGGCTCAGGCTCGTTCATCCCTGGTTTCGAGGATCAACTGACCGGGGCGGAAGTCGGCAAGGCGATGGACGTCAAGGTGACGTTCCCGGCCGACTATGGCGCCGCCGAACTCGCGGGCAAGGATGCGGTCTTCAAGTGCACGATCAAGGAGATTCTGGAGTTCGTCGACAAGCCGGCCGACGATGAACTCGCAAAGAAGAACAACTTCGAGAATATCGAGGCAATGCGCAAGGCCGTGGCTGACCGCATCGGCCAGGACTACAATCAGATCTCGCGCTCGATGATCAAGCGCCATCTCCTCGACAAGCTGGCGGATGCCCACAAGTTCCCGGTTCCCGATGGTCTGGTCGAAGGCGAGTTCAACGCCATTTGGCAGCGCATCGAGGAAGCCAAGAAAAACGGCCAGAAAGTCGAAGACGACGAAGAGAAGATGCGGAAAGAGTATCGGGAGATCGCCGAACGGCGTGTCCGCCTCGGCCTGCTGCTTGCCGATGTCGGGCGCTCCAACAGCATCGATGTCACACCCGAGGAGCTCAATCAGGCCGTGATGCGCGAAGCCATGCGCTATCCCGGCCAGGAGCGCCAGGTGCTCGAGTTCTACAGCAAGAACGCCGAGATGAAGGACCAGCTCCGCGCACCGATCTTCGAGGAGAAGACGGTCGACTTCATCTTGGAGCTGGCAAAGGTCTCCGAGAAATCGGTTACCCCCGAGGAACTGCTGAAGGCCGCCCGCGAGGCGGAAGAAGACAAGCCGGCCGACGCGCCGGCGAATTGATCAGACATCGGTGGTCTTGAACCTGACCGCCGGCGCTGCCACGTTCCAAGTCAGTCATAAAGGGGGCCCGCGATGAGTCGCGACCGCGATCCGCTGGAAGTCTACAACAACTACTATGTGCCGATGGTCGTCGAGCAGTCGGCGCGCGGCGAACGCGGCTATGACATTTGGTCGAGGCTGCTCAAGGAACGCATCATCTTCCTGAACGGTCCGATCGAGGACAATGTGGCCGGCCTGGTCTGCGCCCAGCTCCTCTATCTGGAATCGGAAAATCCGACCAAGGACATATCGTTCTACATCAACTCGCCGGGCGGCGTGGTGACGTCAGGACTGGCGATCTACGACACCATGCAGTACGTGCGGCCGTTGATATCGACCCTGGTCTTCGGCCAGGCCGCGTCGGCCGGCTCGCTGCTGCTGATGGCAGGCGCCAAAGGCAAGCGCTTCGCCTTGCCCAATTCGCGCATCATGATCCACCAGCCGTCGGGCGGCGCCCAGGGGCAGGCCACCGACATCGAAATTCACGCCCGGGAGATACTCGCGACCCGGGCCCGGCTGAACCAGATGTATGTCGACCATACCGGCCGCACGATCGAGGAGATCGAACGGGCCATGGAGCGCGACAAGTTCTTTGCGCCGCTTGAGGCCAAGGAGTTCGGTCTGATCGACGATGTGCTCCAAAAGCGGCCGGTCGTGCCCGGCCAAGCGACCGGCTCCTAGGGGCGGGGGGCGACCCATTGTCCCTGCTTTGGCCTTCGACACACCATATTTTGAGGTTGTCGCGGTCCGGGCAGCGAGTTTAACATAGTCTTGCGTGCGGGCTCGCAGCCGGCGAGCCCCCCAAGCGGAGGTGCGTTACAGACATGCCAGCCGCCAAATCCGGGGGCGATTCCCGCAATACCCTCTATTGCAGCTTCTGCGGCAAGAGCCAGCATGAGGTTCGAAAGCTCATTGCCGGGCCTACGGTGTTCATTTGCGATGAGTGCGTCGAACTCTGCATGGATATCATCCGTGAGGAGAACAAGACCACTCTGGTCAAGTCCAAGGACGGCGTTCCGTCTCCCAAGGAGATTCGCCAGATCCTCGATGACTATGTGATCGGGCAGGATCAGGCCAAGCGCATCCTGGCCGTTGCAGTGCACAATCACTACAAGCGGCTGAGCCACGGCGGCAAGGCCAATGACGTCGAAATCGCCAAGTCGAACATCATGCTGATCGGCCCGACGGGTTGCGGCAAGACTTTGCTTGCCCAGACCCTGGCCCGCATGCTCGACGTGCCGTTCACGATGGCCGACGCCACGACGCTGACCGAAGCGGGCTATGTCGGCGAAGACGTCGAGAACATCATCCTGAAGCTGCTGCAGGCGGCCGACTACAATGTCGAGCGGGCCCAGCGCGGCATCGTCTACATCGACGAAGTCGACAAGATCAGCCGCAAGTCGGACAACCCCTCGATTACCCGCGACGTATCGGGCGAAGGTGTCCAGCAGGCGCTGCTGAAGATCATGGAAGGTACCGTCGCGTCGGTGCCGCCGCAGGGCGGCCGCAAGCATCCGCAGCAGGAGTTCCTGCAGGTCGACACGACGAACATCCTGTTCATTTGCGGCGGAGCCTTTTCCGGCCTGGACAAGATCATCGCGATGCGCCGCCAGGGCACGTCGATCGGCTTCGGCGCCGAAATACGTGGCCCGGAAGATCGGCGGACCGGCGAGGTGCTGCGTGATCTGGAACCGGAGGACCTGCTCAAGTACGGCCTAATCCCGGAATTCGTCGGCCGGCTGCCGGTGGTGGCGACGCTTGAGGACCTCGACGAAAGCGCTCTGATCGAGATCCTGACCCGACCGAAGAACGCCCTCCTGAAACAGTACCAGCGTCTGTTCGACATGGAGAGCGTGAAGCTGAAGTTCTCGGAAGACGCGCTGCGGGCCGTTTCGCAGAAGGCCATCCTCCGCAAGACCGGCGCGCGCGGCCTGCGCTCGATCATGGAGACGGTTCTGCTCGACACCATGTACGACCTGCCGTCGCTCGACGGCGTCGAGGAAGTGGTCATCAACCGCGAAGTCATCGAAGGGCGGGCCCAGCCGCTCTACGTGCACGGTGAGCGCAAAGAGGGCATTGCCGCTGCGCCGGCCTGAGTTTTGCAACGTCGGCGGCGTCTGCCGCCGGCGGTCCCCGACGGGTCTTGAACAACCCCCTGTTCAGGCCAATCTTTGCTGACGAGTGCGCGTTCTTTTGCGCCGTGGGTCGCCCATTTCGGGGATCGCGGCGAAGGGGCGGGTAGCTCTAACAGCGTACGTTGCGAGGCATCATGAACGCCCCCAGTCAAGGCATTGTCTATCCGGTCCTGCCGTTGCGCGACATCGTCGTGTTCCCCGGCATGATCGTCCCGCTCTTCGTCGGCCGCGAGAAGAGCGTCAAGGCGCTCGAAGAGGTGATGAAGGACGACAAGCAGATTCTGCTGATCGCCCAGAAGAACGCCAGTCAGGACGAC
The DNA here is from genome assembly GCA_019745575.1 of Reyranella sp. Classification (GTDB taxonomy): domain Bacteria; phylum Pseudomonadota; class Alphaproteobacteria; order Reyranellales; family Reyranellaceae; genus Reyranella. The sequence continues at coordinate 15,755 of JAIETA010000051.1, forward strand.
CCCGGTCCCGATGACATCTACACGATCGGCACGTTGGGCACGGTCCTGCAGCTGCTCAAACTTCCCGACGACACGGTCAAGGTGCTGGTCGAGGGCGGCCGGCGCGTGCGCGTCACGGGCTACACGGATCGCGCCGACTTCTTCGAGGCGCGGGCCGTCGACATGGAAGAGGCGCCTGCAGAGTCCGCCGAGTTGCAGGCGGCGGCGCGGACCGTGGTCTCGGAGTTCGAGAACTACGTGAAGCTCAACAAGAAGGTGCCGCCGGAGGTCGTGGTGTCGATCAACAAGATCGAGGATCCGGCCAAGCTTGCCGACACCATCTCGGCGCATCTGGCGCTCAAGGTCGCGGAGAAGCAGCAGCTGCTGGAACTCGATTCGGTCTCCAAGCGGCTGGAACGCATTCTGGGCATGATGGAAGGCGAGATCGGCGTCCTGCAAGTCGAGAAGAAGATCCGCAATCGCGTCAAGCGCCAGATGGAGAAGACGCAACGCGAGTACTATCTCAACGAGCAGATGAAGGCGATCCAGAAGGAGCTTGGCGAGACCGAGGACGGTCGCGACGAGGTTTCCGAGCTGGAGAAGCGCATCCGGAAGACGCGCCTGTCGAAGGAGGCGCGCGAGAAGGCCAATGCCGAGCTGAAGAAGCTCCGGACCATGAGCCCGATGTCGGCCGAAGCCACGGTGGTGCGCAACTATCTCGACTGGCTGTTGTCGATTCCGTGGCGCAAGCCGACCAAGATCATCAAGGATCTGAAGTACGCCGAGGACATCCTCAACGCCGATCATCACGGCCTGGAGAAGGTCAAGGAACGCATCCTCGAATACCTCGCCGTCCAGCAGCGGGTCGACAAGATGAAGGGCCCGATCCTGTGCCTGGTCGGCCCCCCGGGTGTCGGCAAGACGTCGCTCGGCAAGTCGATTGCCAAGGCGACGGGGCGCAATTTCGTGCGCATGTCGCTTGGCGGCGTACGCGACGAAGCGGAGATCCGCGGCCATCGCCGGACCTACATCGGATCCCTGCCGGGCAAGGTCGTCCAGAGCATGAAGAAGGCCAAGTCGTCGAACCCGCTCTTCCTGCTGGACGAGATCGACAAGCTGGGCGCCGATTTCCGCGGCGATCCGTCGTCCGCGCTGCTCGAGGTGCTCGACCCCGAGCAGAATGCGTCGTTCAACGACCACTATCTCGAGGTCGACTACGACCTGTCGAACGTGATGTTCATCACCACGGCGAATTCGCTGCGCATGGCGCAGCCGCTGATGGACCGCATGGAGATCATCCGGCTGGCAGGCTACACCGAGGACGAGAAGGTGGCGATCGCGCGCAAGCATCTGATTCCGAAGCAGGTCGAGGCGAACGGCCTGAAGGCGGGCGAGCTCGATCTTCACGACAGCGCGGTCCGCGACCTCGTTCGCTACTACACGCGCGAGGCGGGCGTGCGCAATCTGGAGCGCGAGATCGCCAACCTCGCTCGCAAGGCAACCAAGGAAATCCTCATGAAGGGGGCGTCCAAGGTGAAGATCACGCACAAGAACCTCGACAAGTACGCGGGCGTTCGCCGGTTCCGCTACGGCGAGGCAGAACTGGAAGATCTGGTCGGCATCACGACGGGCCTTGCCTGGACGGAAGTCGGCGGCGAGCTGCTGCAGATCGAGGCTGTCCTGGTGCCCGGCCGCGGTCGCGTCACCGTGACCGGCAAGCTTGGCGATGTCATGCAGGAGTCGGTGCAGGCGGCGAACGCCTACGTGCGCTCCCGTGCCGCGGCCTTCGGCATCAAGCACAACATCTTCGAGAAGCGCGACATCCACGTGCACGTGCCGGAAGGCGCTACCCCGAAGGATGGGCCGTCGGCCGGCGTTGGCATGATCACCTCTATCGTCTCCGCCCTGACCGGTGTGGCGGTCCGCAAGGACGTGGCGATGACGGGTGAGATCAGCCTGCGCGGGCGCGTGCTGCCGATCGGCGGTCTCAAGGAGAAGCTGCTGGCGGCTTTGCGCGGCGGTCTCAAGACCGTGCTCATTCCCAAGGAGAACGAGCGCGACTTGCCGGAGATTCCGGACAATGTGAAGAAAGGCTTGGAAATCGTGGCGGTTTCGACCGTCGACGAAGTCCTGGCGAAGGCCCTGGTCAAGCCGTTGGTGGCGGTCGAGTGGCCGAACGATCTCGACGCGGTTGCCGCCAAGCCGGCGGACGCGGCGGAAGCCATCCGCGCCCATTGATCGGGCCGACAGGCAGTCAGCAAAGCCCCGGCGCAAGCCGGGGCTTTGGTGCGTCTGGCCGCAACTTATGCGGTCTTGCGGGAGGGCAGCCCACAAAATATGGTATTCAACGTTGACGCCGTTTTGAGGCCGCCCCTACACTTGAGGCTGCCAGATCCTGCAGGGGCTCGCCCGTGAACAAACACGACCTGATCGCCGCCGTCGCCGCCTCGACCAACCTGTCAAAGGCGGACGCCGCCAATGCCGTGGATGCCATTTTGACCGTTGTCACCAAGTCCTTGAAGAAGAAGGAAAAGGTACTGCTGGTCGGCTTCGGGACGTTCCAGGTCACCAAACGCAAGGCGGGCGAGGGCCGCAATCCCCAGACCGGCGAGAAGATCAAGATTCCGGCCGCCAACGTGCCGCGCTTCAAGGCAAGCAAGGCTCTCAAGGACGCGATCAACTAGAGCGCCGGAGATGGTCGTGCTAGGAGTGAAAACGTCGGGCGATTAGCTCAGTTGGTAGAGCATCTCGTTTACACCGAGGGGGTCGGCGGTTCGAGCCCGTCATCGCCCACCACCGTTTCGCGAGGCGTCCACGACGACGTGGAAAGCGCAATAAATTCGGGCATTTACGCACTTCTTCGCGACTGCGGTATGCTTGACACCCTATAGGTGGTCCTATATCTCTCGCGCGCCGTTTGGGGCTATTGCGGGCGTAGTTCAGTTGGTTAGAACGCCGGCCTGTCACGCCGGAGGTCGCGGGTTCGAGTCCCGTCGCTCGCGCCAGCCCCAACGCTGGCGGCCCCATGCGGGGCGAAGGGGTGGCGATGGAAGATCTTCTTAGGGAATACCTTCCGATCCTGATCTTCCTCGGCCTCGCGTTTGTCCTGGTTTGCGCGATGCTCGGCGGTTCCTACCTGATCGCCCGTCAGAACCCCAATTCCGAGAAGCTTTCGCCTTTCGAATGCGGCTTCGCTCCGTTCGACGACGCGCGCGGCAAGTTCGACGTGCGCTTCTATCTGGTGGCCATCCTGTTCATCATCTTCGACCTCGAAGTGGCATTCCTGTTCCCTTGGGCGGTGGCGCTGGGCGACATTGGCTTGTTCGGCTTCTGGTCGATGATGCTGTTCCTCGGCATTTTGACCGTTGGATTCATCTACGAGTGGCGCAAGGGAGCTTTGGAATGGGAGTAGTGTCCCCGCCCAAGCCGGATGCCGCCGCCGAAGCGGCACTGTCGCGGGCTTTGAACGACGAGCTGGCCGACAAGGGCTTCGTCGTGGCGCAGTTCGACAAGCTTGTCACCTGGGCCCGGACCGGCTCGATGTGGGGGCTGACGTTCGGGCTCGCCTGCTGCGGCGTGGAAATGATCCATGCCTGGATGAGCCGCTACGATCTCGATCGTTTCGGCTTTGCCCCGATGCCGAGCCCGCGTAGCGCCGATGTCATGATCGTCGCCGGCACACTCACCAACAAGATGGCGCCGGCGTTGCGCAAGGTCTACGACCAGATGGCCGAGCCGCGCTACGTGATCTCGATGGGCTCCTGCGCCAACGGCGGCGGCTACTATCACTACAGCTATTCGGTCGTGCGCGGCTGCGACCGGATCGTTCCGGTGGACGTCTATGTGCCGGGCTGTCCGCCCACGGCGGAGGCGTTGCTCTACGGCATCCTTCAGCTGCAGAAGAAGGTCCGCCGGACCGGGACGCTGGTGCGTTGATGGAAGGGCCGCTGACGGACCTCGGCGACCATATCGCGCAGGCGACAGCCGGCAGCGTGACGCGTTGGCATGTTCGCCTCGGCGAGCTGATGCTGGAGACCCCCCCGGACAAGCTGATCGGCCTGCTGACGTTCCTGCGCGATGATCCCAAGTGCCTGTTCAAGCAGCTTATCGACATATGCGGCGTCGACTGGCCGGAGCGCGAGAAGCGCTTCGATGTCGTCTACAATCTCCTCAGCCTGCGGAACAATCAGCGCGTGCGGGTCAAGGTGGCGACCGACGAGACCACGCCGGTGCCGTCGGTGGCCGCCGTGTTCAGCGCTGCCGGCTGGTTCGAGCGCGAGACCTACGATCTCTACGGTGTGTGGTTCTCCGATCACCCCGATCTCAGGCGAATCCTCACCGACTACGGTTTCGAGGGACACCCGCTGCGCAAGGACTTCCCACTGACAGGCTTTGTCGAACTGCGCTGGGACGACGTCCAGCAACGTGTCGTCTACGAGCCGGTGAAGCTCGCACAGGAATTCCGCCGCTTCGACTTTCTGAGCCCGTGGGAGGGTGCGCATCAGGTGTTGCCCGGCGACGAGAAGGCCAAGGCGAGCTGACATGTCCGACGTCGAGATCAAGACCCTGACGATGAATTTCGGGCCACAGCATCCGGCGGCCCACGGCGTGCTTCGGCTGGTCGTCGAGATGGACGGCGAGATCGTCGAGCGGTGCGACCCTCATATCGGCCTTCTGCATCGCGGCACCGAAAAGTTGATCGAGTACAAGAGCTATCTCCAGGCGGTGCCGTACTTCGATCGCCTCGACTACGTTTCGCCGATGAGCCAGGAGCACGCCTATGCGCTGGCAGTCGAAAAGCTTCTCGGCATCACCGCGCCGGAACGCGGCCAGTACATCCGCGTTCTGTTCGCCGAGATCACGCGCATCCTGAACCACCTCCTGAACGTCACCACGTTCGCCATGGATACCGGCGCCCTCACGCCGCCGCTCTGGGGCTTCGAGCAGCGCGAGCTGCTGATGGAGTACTACGAGCAGGTGAGCGGCTCGCGCATGCACGCGGCCTACTTCCGGCCGGGCGGCGTTCACCAGGATCTGCCGACCGGCATGCTCGACTCGATGGATGGCTGGATCAAGCAGTTCGGGCCGTTCCTCAAGGACATCGAAAAGCTGCTGAACGACAATCGCATCTTCCGGCAGCGCACGGTCGACATCGGCGTCGTCTCCCGCGAACAGGCGCTGGACTGGGGATTTTCCGGACCTCTGATCCGGGCGTCGGGGATCCCCTGGGATTTGCGCAAGTCTCAACCCTACGATGTCTACGATCGTATGGAGTTCGACATTCCGCTCGGCAAGACCGGCGATTGCTTTGCGCGGTACCTCGTGCGGATCGAGGAGATGTACCAGAGCGTGCGCATCATGGAGCAGTGCATCACGGCGTTGCGCAAGGTCGGCGGCCCGGTGCGTGTCGACGACCGAAAGATCTCGCCGCCCCGCCGCGGCGAGATGAAGGATTCGATGGAGGCGCTGATCCATCACTTCAAGCTCTACACGGAGGGCTACAAGGTGCCGGCGGGCGAAACCTATACGGCAGTCGAGGCGCCAAAAGGGGAGTTCGGCGTCTACCTGGTCGCCGACGGCACCAACAAGCCATACCGCTGCAAGATTCGGGCGCCAGGATTCCCGCACCTGCAGGCGCTCGAGATGATGACGAAGGGTCACCAGCTCGCCGACATGTCGGCGAACATTGGCTCGCTCGACATCGTGTTCGGCGAGATCGACCGCTAGGAGACGATGCGATGGCGATGATCACCGCCGACCCCAAGGACGTGCCGCACGTCGCGGCCTTCGCTTTCACGCCGGAGAACCTGGCGAAGGTGAAGGAACTCGTCTCGCACTATCCGCCGGGCCGTCAGGCGAGCGCTGTGATCGGTGTGCTCGATCTCGCCCAGCGCCAGCAGGGCTGGCTGCCGAGGGTCGCAATGGACGAGGTGGCGAAGCTCCTCGATATGGCGCCGATCCGGGTCTACGAGATCGCGACTTTTTATACGATGTTCCAGCTCAAGCCGCGGGGAAAGTACCTGCTGCAGGTCTGCACGACGACGCCGTGCTGGCTGCGCGGATCGGAGGCGGTGATGAAGGCTTGCCAGCAGGCCGCCGATGGCACGACCTTCAGCGTGCAGGAGGTCGAGTGTCTGGGCGGCTGCGTTAACGCGCCCGTCGTCCAGATCAACGATGACTTCTACGAGGATCTCGACGAGGCCTCGATCACAAGGGTGCTCGACGCGTTCCGCCGTGGCGAGACGCCGAAGCCGGGCCCGCAGGTCGACCGCCAGACGTCGGCGCCGATCGGCGGCGCCACCACGCTGAGAGGCGAGTAAGGCGATGCTCAGCGACAAGGACCGCATTTTCACCAATCTGTACGGTGCGCATGACTGGCACCTGGCGGGCGCGCGGACGCGTGGCGCCTGGGACAACACCAAGGCGCTTCTCGACAAGGGACACGACGGCATCATCGACGAGATGAAGAAGTCCGGCCTGCGTGGCCGGGGCGGCGCGGGCTTCCCGACCGGGCTCAAGTGGTCGTTCATGCCCAAGGAAGTGAAGGACCGTCCGCACTATCTGGTCGTGAATGCCGACGAGTCGGAGCCGGGGACCTGCAAGGACCGCGACATCATGCGGCACGACCCGCACCTGTTCATCGAGGGCTGCCTGGTCGCGGGCTTCGCCATGCGCGCGCACGCCGGCTACATCTACGTCCGGGGCGAGTTCTACAACGAGGCGCAGCACCTCATTATTGCCATCCGTGAGGCCTACGATGCCGGCTTTCTCGGCAAGAACGCCTGCGGTTCGGGCTGGGACTTCGATCTCTACGTCCATCGCGGCGCCGGCGCCTACATCTGCGGTGAGGAGACGGCGCTGCTCGAAAGCCTCGAGGGCAAGAAGGGCATGCCGCGGCTGAAGCCGCCTTTTCCGGCCGGATCGGGTCTTTACGGCTGTCCGTCAACGGTGAACAACGTCGAGTCGATTGCGGTGGCGCCCACCATCCTGCGCCGCGGTGCGGCGTGGTTTGCCGGAATCGGCCGGCCGAACAACACGGGCACAAAGCTGTTCTGCATCTCCGGCCATGTGAACAAGCCGTGCAATGTCGAAGAGGAGATGGGCATCCCGCTGCGCGAACTGATCGACCGGCATGCCGGCGGCGTCCGCGGCGGCTGGGACAATCTGCTGGCGGTCATCCCGGGCGGCGCCTCGGTGCCGCTGCTGCCCAAGTCGATCTGCAACACCGTCCTGATGGATTTCGACTCGCTGCGCGACCAGAAGTCCGGCCTGGGCACGGCGGCGGTCATCGTCATGGACAAGTCGACCGATGTCGTGAAGGCCATCGCGCGACTCAGCTACTTCTACAAGCACGAGAGCTGCGGCCAGTGCACGCCGTGCCGGGAGGGCACGGGCTGGATGTGGCGTGTCATGGAACGCATGGTCACGGGCAATGCGCGGATCGAGGAGATCGACGCGCTGGAGGACGTCACCAAGCAGGTGGAAGGCCACACGATCTGCGCGCTGGGCGACGCTGCGGCGTGGCCGATCCAGGGCCTGATCCGGCACTTCCGGCCCGAGATGGAGCGCCGCATTCGTGCGCGCACCGAAAAGCTGGCGGCCGAGTAGGCGGGCGGGGAGCAGGCAATGCCCAAGATGAAGATCGACGGCGTCGAGATCGAGGTGCCCGCCGGCATCACGGTCCTCCAGGCTTGTGAGTTGGCGGGCGTGGAGATTCCGCGCTTCTGCTATCACGAGCGCCTGTCGATCGCAGGCAACTGCCGCATGTGCCTGGTCGAGCAGGAAAAGGCGCCCAAGCCGATCGCCTCGTGCGCCATGCCGGTCATGGACAACATGGTCATCCACACCAACACCCCGCTCGTGCAGAAGGCACGAAAGGGCGTGATGGAATTCCTGCTGATCAACCACCCCCTGGACTGCCCGATCTGCGACCAGGGCGGCGAGTGCGATCTGCAGGACCAGGCGATGGGCTATGGCTTCGATCGCAGTCGCTACCACGAGAACAAGCGCGCCGTTCCGGATAAGGAGCTTGGGCCGCTGGTCAAGACGTCGATGAATCGCTGCATACACTGCACGCGCTGCATCCGTTTCGCCACCGAAGTGGCGGGAGTTGAGGAACTGGGAGCGACCGGCCGCGGCGAGAGCATGGAAGTCACGACCTACGTCGAACACGCCCTCAGCACCGAGCTTGCCGGCAATCTGGTCGACCTCTGTCCGGTCGGTGCCCTGACGTCGAAGCCTTACGCCTTTGAGGCGCGGTCTTGGGAGCTCTCGAAAACCGAGTCGATTGACGTGATGGACGCTCTCGGGGCCAGCATCCGAATCGACACGCGGGGCGCCCAGGTCATGCGCGTGTTGCCGCGCCTCAACGAAGACGTGAACGAGGAATGGATATCGGACAAGACACGTCATGCCATCGACGGGTTGCGCCATCAGCGCCTCGATCGTCCCTATGTCCGAAGCGGCGGCAAGCTCGTCGCCGCCACCTGGGACGAGGCCTTCGGTGCCATCGCGAGACGCCTGAAGGGGCTTGATGGCAGCAAGATTGCGGCGATCGCCGGGGATCAATGCGACGCCGAGTCCATGGTGGCGCTAAAAGACCTGATGGCGTCACTCGGCTCCGTCAATATCGATTGCCGGCAGGATGGGGCCAAACTCGAGGCCGCAGTGCGCGGGGGATACATTTTCAATCCAGGTATCAGGGGCATCGATTCCGCCGACGCAATCCTTCTGGTCGGCAGCAACCCCCGCTGGGAGTCGACGGTCCTGAACGCGCGCCTGCGCAAGCGCTATCTGGCCGGTGCCGGTGCCATCGCCAGCATTGGGCCGGCCGTCGATCTGACCTATCCCGTCGAACGGCTCGGCGCCGGGCCAACAACACTGCGCGACCTTGCAGAAGGCAAACTGAGCTTCTTCGGGAAGCTCAAGGCCGCCAAGCATCCGCTGATCATCGTCGGCATGGGGGCGCTGGCCCGCGAGGATGGGGCGGCGGTGCTGGCGCTGGCCCGCGATCTTGCCGTGGCGGTGAATGCAGTTCGCGACGACTGGAATGGTTTTGCCGTTCTGCATACGGCTGCGGCACGTGTCGGCGGCCTCGACCTGGGCCTTGTGCCGGGGGCCGGCGGACGCGACACGGCCGGTATCCTTGAGGGGTGCAGCAGCCGTGAGATCGAGTTGGTCTATCTGCTGGCGGCCGATGAGATCGATATGAAGCGCCTCGGCAAGGCGTTTGTGATCTATCAGGGCCACCATGGCGATGCCGGCGCCCATCGCGCCGACGTCATCTTGCCGGGGGCCGCCTACACCGAGAAACCTGGGACCTATGTAAACACTGAAGGCCGGGTCCAGCTTGGCCAGCGCGCGGGCTTCCCGCCGGGTGATGCTCGTGAGGATTGGGCGATCCTTCGGGCCCTTTCTGAGCAGCTGGGCAACGCCTTGCCTTACGACACGCTTGACCAGGTCCGCGCACGGCTGGTGGCGGTGAACCGGTCCTTTGCAGCCCTCGATCAGCAGGCGCCCGGCGCATGGGCCAACTTCGGCAAGGCCGGCCTCGTTGCCGAGGCGCCGTTCGTCTCGCCGGTTGCGAATTTCTACATGACCTGTCCAATCAGCCGTGCGTCCAAGACGATGGCCGACTGTACGGCCTCACGTGCCCAGCTCATGGCGGCGGAGTAGGGCATGGTCGCCGACCTGATCGCCTTCTTCACAACGCACTGGCTGGGGCAGGGGCTGGTCATCCTTGCCCAGTGTCTGGCCGTTACGGTGCCGCTGCTGGTTGCGGTTGCCTACATGACCTATGTCGACCGCAAGGTCTGGGCATCCATTCAGCTTCGGCGAGGCCCCAATGTGGTCGGACCGTTCGGTCTGCTGCAGCCTTTTGCCGACGGCTTGAAGCTCGTACTCAAGGAGACGATCATCCCGTCGAGTGCCAATGGCGTGCTGTTCGTGATTGCACCGATGATCGCCTTCATGACGGCATTGGTGGCATGGGCGGTCGTGCCGTTTGACGATGGCTGGGTGATCGCCGACATCAACGTTGGCATCCTCTATCTCTTTGCGATCTCGTCGCTCGGCGTTTACGGCATCATCATCGCCGGCTGGGCGTCAAACTCGAAGTATGCTTTCCTCGGTGCTCTTCGTTCGGCGGCTCAGATGGTGTCGTACGAGGTCTCGATCGGGTTCGTCCTGATCACCGTGCTGCTCTGCGTCGGTTCGCTCAATCTCTCGCAGGTCGTGCTGGCCCAGTCGGGTTGGTTCTGGAATTGGTTCTTCCTGCCGCTGCTGCCGATGTTCGTGATCTTCTTCGTGTCGGCGCTGGCGGAGACCAATCGCACCCCGTTCGATCTTCCGATGTCCGAAGCCGAGCTGGTGGCGGGCTTCCACACCGAATACTCGGCGATGACGTTCGGCCTGTTCTTCCTTGGCGAGTACGCCAACATGATCCTGCTGTCGGCGTTGGGCGCGGTGCTGTTCCTGGGCGGCTGGATGTCGCCGATCCCGTACGCGCCTTTCACATGGGTGCCCGGCGTCGTCTGGTTCGCCCTCAAAATCGCCTTTCTGCTGTTCGTGTTCAGCTGGACCAAGGGGACGCTCCCCCGTTACCGCTACGATCAGCTCATGCGGCTGGGCTGGAAGGTTTTCCTCCCCGTCTCGCTGGGCTGGGTCGTCCTCACAGCCGCCGTGCTGCAGTTCGGCGGCTGGGTCCCGAAGCTTTAGGGAGAACGCACCATGGCCTCTCTCGACCGCACCGCACGTGCCTTCCTGCTCACTGAGCTGGTGACCGGCTTCGCCCTCACCCTGAAGTACATGTTCAAGCCCAAGGTGACGGTGAACTATCCCTATGAGAAGGGGCCGCTCAGCCCGCGGTTTCGCGGCGAGCATGCGCTGCGCCGCTACCCCAACGGCGAGGAACGCTGCATCGCCTGCAAGCTCTGCGAAGCGATCTGCCCGGCCCAGGCCATCACCATCGAAGCAGAGCCACGCGACGATGGTAGTCGCCGCACGACGCGTTACGACATCGACATGACGAAGTGTATTTACTGCGGCTTCTGCCAGGAGGCCTGTCCGGTCGATGCAATCGTCGAAGGGCCGAACTTCGAGTTCGCTACCGAGACACGCGAGGAGCTGATGTACAACAAAGACAAGCTGCTTGCGAACGGCGATCGCTGGGAAAGCCTGATTGCGGCCAACCTTCACGCTGACGCGTCATATCGCTGAGCCGGACGTCGGGGAGGGGGAGAACATGTTGCTTCAGGCTTTGGCCTTCTACGTCTTCGCGGCCGTAACGGTCGCGTCGGCCGCGATGGTCGTGGTCTCGCGCAACCCTGTCTACTCGGTGTTGTTCCTGATCCTGGCCTTCTTCAATGCCGCGGCGCTTTTTGTCCTGATCGGTGCCGAGTTCATCGCGATGATCCTGGTCATCGTCTATGTCGGAGCTGTCGCGGTCCTGTTCCTGTTCGTCGTGATGATGCTCGACATCAACCTCACCGAGCTGCGCGAAGGTTTCCTGAAGTACCTTCCGGTCGGCGCCATGATCGGCATTGTCCTTCTGGCCGAGATCCTGCTCGCGCTTGGCATTCTCGGCGCCGGCTCGGCTACGATGTCGGGACTCAATGCGCATGGCGCGCAGGTGATGGCCGTCGACAACACACGCGCGATCGGCCGGGTTCTCTACACCCAGTACTTCTATCTCTTCCAGGTGGCGGGCCTGGTCCTGCTGGTCGCCATGATCGGCGCCATCGTGTTGACGCTGCGTAGCCGCCCCGGCGTTCGGCGCCAGAAAGTAGGCGACCAGATCAACCGGACCAAGGATCAGGCAATGACCGTGGTCAAGGTGCCGACGCGGGGAGGCGTGTCGTGACCATCGGTCTCGGGCACTACCTTACGGTCTCCTCGGTGCTGTTTACGCTCGGCATTCTGGGCATTTTTCTCAATCGCAAGAATGTCATCGTCATTCTGATGTGCGTCGAGCTGATGTTGCTGGCCGTGAACATCAACCTCGTGGCGTTTTCGGTGTTCCAGGGCAACATCGTTGGCCAGGTGTTTGCCATGCTGGTGCTGACCGTGGCCGCCGCCGAAGCGGCCATCGGCCTCGCCATCCTCGTGGTCTATTTCCGCAATCGCGGGACCATCGAGGTTGAAGACATCAACTCGATGAAGGGCTAGGGGCGCGCACGCATCATGGATCTTGCCGTCAAGCTCATCGTCTTCCTGCCTCTGGTCGCCGCGGCGATCGCCGGACTCTTCTGTCGGGTCATTGGCGACCGGCCGGCTCAGATCGTCACCTGCGCGGCTCTGCTCATCGCCGCGGCGCTGTCCGTTTTCGTGTTTGTCCGGATCGGCTTCGGCCCGGAGAGCGGCAAGCTGGTCGTGGTGAAGCTGTTCACCTGGATCGATTCGGGGACTTTCAACGTCGATTGGTCGTTGCGCGTCGACACGCTGACGGCGGTCATGCTGATTGTCGTTACTGGCGTGTCGTCGATGGTGCACGTCTATTCGATCGGCTACATGGCCGAGGACACCAGCATCGCGCGCTTCATGGCCTACCTCAGCCTGTTCACCTTTTTTATGCTGATGCTGGTGACGGCCGACAATCTCGTGCAACTGTTCTTCGGCTGGGAGGGGGTGGGCCTCGCCTCCTATCTGCTGATCGGATTCTGGTACGACAAGCCGTCGGCCAATGCCGCCGCCATGAAGGCCTTCATTGTCAATCGCGTCGGCGATTTCGGCTTCGCGCTGGGGATCTTCGCGGTCTGGATGCTGAGTGGATCGGTCGGTTTCGCCGATATCTTCGCCAAGGGCCCGGAAATGGCCCAGATGCGCATCCAGTTCCTCGGCATGGATCTGCCGGCGCTCGAGACGGCCTGCCTGTTGCTGTTCGTGGGGGCCATGGGCAAGTCAGCGCAGCTGGGCCTGCACACTTGGCTGCCCGACGCCATGGAAGGCCCGACACCGGTGTCGGCACTGATCCATGCTGCGACCATGGTGACGGCCGGCGTCTTCATGGTGTGCCGCCTGTCGCCGCTGTTCGAGCTGGCGCCCGTCGCTCTGCAGGTGGTGACACTGGTTGGCGCGGCGACGGCATTCTTTGCGGCCACTGTTGGCCTCACCCAGTTCGACATCAAGCGGGTCGTGGCCTACTCGACCTGTAGCCAGCTCGGCTACATGTTCTTCGCTTGCGGCGTCGGTGCCTACTCGGCAGCGATGTTTCATCTGATGACGCACGCCTTCTTCAAGGCGCTGTTGTTCCTGGGATCGGGCTCGGTCATTCACTGCCTGCATCATGAGCAAGACATGCGGCAGATGGGTGGCGTGCGCGAGAAGGCACCCCAGACATTCGTCCTGATGTGGGTCGGTACGCTCGCGCTGTCAGGCATCGGTGTGCCGTTCATCCTGGGCCATGGTTTGGGATTTGCAGGCTTCTACTCCAAGGACATCATGCTGGAGGCGGCTTTCGGTGCTCATTCGACGGTGGGCTTCATCGCCTTTTGGCTCGGTGTCATCGCGGCCTTCATGACGGCTTTTTATTCCACACGTCTGATGTTCATGACCTTCTACGGCAGGTATCGCGGCGACCATCACACCTGGGAGCATGCGCACGAGTCGCCGTCCGTCATGCTGATCCCGCTCTATGTGCTCGCCATCGGCGCGGCACTATCAGGCCTTGTGGCCTACGACTGGTTCGTCGGATACGACTGGAAGGCGTTCTGGGGGCAGTCGATCGCGGTCAAGTCCACCGAGGTGGCGTTGCATCACGCTCATGAAGTGCCAGTGTGGGTGAAGCTGCTGCCGCTGGTCATGGCAGTCTCGGGTATTGCGCTCAGCTACTACTTCTATGTCGTCAGGACGGAATTGCCGGCCCGCACGGTCAAGACGTTCCCGGGGTTGCACGCCTTGTTCTTCAACAAGTGGTACTTCGACGAACTCTATGATGCCGTCTTCGTTCGGCCGGCTTTGGCGATCGGGCGAGTTCTCTGGAAGAAGGGCGATGGCGCGGTGATCGATGGGCTCGGCCCCGACAACGTCGCCGCGCGAGCGCAGGACATGGCCGGCGTGCTGAGCCGGCTGCAGAGCGGCTACCTCTACCACTACGCTTTCGTCATGCTGCTGGGTGTCGCAGGGCTCGTCACCTACTTCATGCTGGCGGCGAGGTAGGTCCATGTCGAACTGGCCGATCCTTTCGCTCGTTACCTTCCTGCCGCTGGTTGGTGCGTTCTTCTGCCTTGTCGTGAATGGCCCCAAGGAGGCGGTCGACCGCAACTGCCGCAGTGCAGCCTTGATGACGTCTCTGGCGACGTTCCTGATTTCGCTGCTCTTGTGGGTCCGCTTCGATCCGACAAAGGCAGGCTTTCAGTTCGAGGAGAAGCTTGAGTGGGTGCCGGCCTTGGGCATCGGCTATCACATGGGCATCGACGGCATTTCGCTGTTCTTTGTGCTGCTGTCGACCCTGCTCACGCCTATCTGCATTCTCGCGAGCTGGGACGCCGTGCAGACCCGCGTCAAGGAGTACATGGTCGCCTTCCTTGTGCTCGAGACCTTCATGGTCGGCATGTTCTGCGCGCTGGACCTCGCACTGTTCTACGTCTTCTTCGAGGGCGTCCTGATTCCGATGTTCCTGATCATCGGCGTTTGGGGCGGCAAGCGGCGGGTCTATGCAGCGTTCAAGTTCTTCCTCTATACGCTGCTGGGCTCGGTCCTGATGTTGCTGGCGATCATCGCCATTTACTGGCAGGTCGGCACGACGGACCTGCCGACCGCGATGGAGAAGCTCAATCTGCCGTTCACCTGGCAGTGCTGGCTGTGGCTTGCTTTCTTTGCGTCGTTTGCGGTCAAGGTTCCAATGTGGCCCGTCCATACCTGGCTACCGGACGCCCACGTCGAGGCACCGACCGCGGGCTCGGTGATCCTGGCCGGTGTACTGCTGAAGATGGGAGGCTACGGCTTCCTGCGCTATTCGATCCCGCTTTTTCCGGAAGCGACGCAGTACTTCGCGCCGCTGATCTTCGGTCTCAGCATCGTGGCGATTATCTACACGTCTCTGGTCGCGCTGGTGCAGGAGGACATGAAGAAGCTGATCGCCTATTCGTCGGTCGCGCATATGGGCTTCGTGACGATCGGCGCCTTTGTCATGAACATGCAGGGTGTTCAGGGCTCGATCTTCCAGATGTTGAGCCACGGTATCGTGTCGGCGGCACTCTTCCTCTGCGTCGGCGTCGTCTATGACCGCATGCATACCCGCGAGATCGCCGCCTATGGCGGGCTGGTCCATCGCATGCCGCGCTATGCCTTCACCTTCATGTTTTTCACGCTGGCCAGCGTCGGTCTGCCGGGCCTGTCTGGTTTCGTCGGCGAGTTCCTCGTTCTAGTCGGTACCTTTAAGGCAAATACCTGGGTGGCGGTCCTCGCTACGACCGGCATCATCCTGGGAGCGGCCTACGCGCTTTGGCTCTATCGCAAGATCATCTTCGGCGAACTGACGAAGGACTCGCTCAAGGGCTTGCTCGACATGAACCGGCGCGAAGTTGCGGTGTTCCTGCCGCTGGTGCTGATAACGCTTTGGATGGGCATCTATCCAAGCTCCTTCCTCGACCCGATGGCGCCGGCCGTCGACAAGCTGATCGGCGACTATCAGGCGGCCCTGAAACTCGCCCGTACCGCGGCGTTGGCACCGTGAGCGGCGAGGAGAGATGGACATGATCCTTGGCCTCGAATCTTGGACCCTGGCGCGGCCGGAGATCTTCCTGGCAGCCGTAACCATGCTGCTGCTTGTCTACGGCGTGGTGCGTGGCGAGGTGGCGACGCCGTTCGTTTCGGTGGCGACTTCCATGGCGCTCCTGGTGACGGCGGCGTTGCTGTTTGTGCCGTACCAGGAGGGCACGGCTTTCGCCTCGCTTTTCATCGTCGATCGGTTGACGACGACCATGAAGGCCCTGGTGCTGATCGGGGCGGCGGCGGCCGTGCTGATGTCTCGGGCCTACTTCGAGCAGGTCAAGGCGTGGCGGTTCGAGTATCCGCTACTGGTCGCCTTGGCGACGCTCGGCATGATGCTGATGATCTCGGCCAACGATCTCATGGCGCTTTATGTCGGCCTCGAACTGCAGTCCTTGGCGCTCTACGTTATCGCGGCATTCCAACGGGACAGCGAGCGCTCGACGGAAGCGGGCGTAAAGTACTTCGTTCTGGGATCGGTCGCCTCGGGGATGCTGCTGTTCGGCGCGTCTTTGATTTATGGCTTCTGCGGCGGCACCGCGTTCGTGCAGATCTCGCGCGCGTTGCTCGACGGCAAGGCGGCTGAAATAGGTGTGATCGTCGGCCTGGTGTTCGTGGTGGCGGGCCTTGCTTTCAAGATTTCTGCCGTGCCGTTTCACATGTGGACACCGGATGTCTATGAAGGCGCGCCGACGCCGGTGACGGCGTTGTTTGCCGTGGCGCCGAAAATCGCCGCCATTTCGCTGACAGTCTCGGTCCTGATGGGGCCATTCAAGCCGCTCTTCTTGCAGTGGCAGCAGATCGTTGTCGTGGCCGCAGTCCTGTCGATGGCGCTTGGCGCGTTTGCCGCCCTTCGCCAGCAGAACATCAAGCGTCTGATGGCATACTCTTCGATTGGCAACGTCGGCTATGTCCTGCTCGGTTTGGCAAGCGGTAGCGAGAAGGGGATTCAGGCGATCGTCTTTTACCTTGCGATCTACCTTGTAATGACGCTGGGCGTCTTCGCGACCATTCTCATGATGCAACGCCGTGGTGCGATGGTCGAGAACGTCTCCGACCTGGCGGGACTCGGCAAGAGTCAGCCCATGATGGCCTTGGCCATGCTGCTGTTCATGTTCTCGCTGGCGGGGATTCCGCCGCTGGCTGGCTTCTGGGGCAAACTCTACATCTTCATCGCGGCCGTCGAAGCCGAGCTCTTCATTCCAGCCGTACTGGGTGTGCTCGCCTCAGTCGTGGCGTCCTACTACTATCTGCGCATCGTCAAGGTGATGTATTTCGACGAAGAGACCGAGAAGCTCGATCGTACGCCCTTTGGGATTAACCGCTCTGTAGCTTTCGTTGCGGCCCTCCTGGTGACCGTGTTCTCACTGGCGCCGCAGCCGCTCAGTCTGATCGCCGCCGCCGCCGCAAAAGGCCTGTTCCCGTGAGTGAACCGCCCGTCCTGCCGGACGGGTGGACGCTGGTCGCCTTGGGCAGCGTCGGCAGCACCAATGACGAGGCGGCGCGGCTGGCCGACAGTGGCAGCCCGGAAGGCACGGTCGTCTGGGCACGCGAACAGACCGGCGGTCGCGGCCGTCGCGGGCGCAACTGGGCCTCGCCCGTCGGCAATCTCTATAGTTCGACGATCCTGCGCCCTTGTTGCGCGGCGTCCCGGGCGGCGGAGCTGGGTTTCGTGGCGGGCCTGGCTGTTGCCGACATCGTCCCTCCGGAACGCGAAGTCCGACTAAAATGGCCAAACGACGTGCTTGTCGACGGCGGCAAGATCGCCGGGATCCTGCTCGAGAGTTCGGTCGGTCGCACCGGTCTTGTCGACCACGTCGTGGCGGGCATCGGCGTCAATGTGAGCTTCGCTCCGCAGCTGCCGGACATGCGCTATCCTGGAGCGGCGCTCGGCGGCTCGGTGGAGGCGGCTCTGGAGAGGCTCGCGCGCAATCTTGCCAACCGCCTTGCCGAATGGCGCCGCGATGGGTTTGCAGGTGTGCGCGCGGCGTGGCTGGCGAAGGCCGGTCCGTTCGGCGCGGACGTCGACGTCCGGATGGGAGACGAACTGGTCCGGGGTCGGTTCGCAGGCCTGGACCACGATGGCGCATTGCTGCTGGACACGCCGGCCGGCCGACGCAAGATCGTGTCGGGCGAAATGCTGGGCCGTGCGGCTTGAGGGGAACGGGCGATGCTGCTCGCAATTGACGTCGGCAATACGAATTCGAAGTTCGCCGTGTTTGACGGCGACAAGATCGTGTCGCAGTTCCGACTGCGCACCGAGGCCAAGCGGACGGCAGATGAGTATGCCGCCTGGCTGACGCAGCTCATGCATCTGCAAGGCTTCGATCCGCATTCCATCAAGGGCGCGATCCTGGCCAGCGTCGTGCCGCAGGTAAATCTGCACATTCGCCGGCTGTGCGAGACCTACTTCAAGACGCGGCTCCTGATCGTTGGCGAGCCGGATTGCGAATTGGGCATCAAGATACTGATCGATCGTCCGCAGGAGGCGGGCGCCGATCGCCTGGTTGGCGTGATCGCGGGCCATACCAAGTACGGCGGGCCGTTGATCACGATCGATTTCGGCAGCGCAACGACCTTCGATCTGGCCGACAAGGACGGCAATTTCATCGGCGGCGTCTTCGCTCCGGGCGTCGAACTCACGATCGAGGCGTTCTACCTGATGACGGCCCGCCTGCCGCGCATCCGCGTCGAAAAGCCCGCGAAAGTCATCGGCAAGAGCACGGTGGCCAACATGCAATCAGGCATCTTCTGGGGCTATGTCGGTTTGATCGAGAGCCTTATTCGACGCATCAGGGCGGAGTATGGGGAGCCCATGAAAGTCATCGCGACAGGTGGATTGGCCGCCGTGTTCAAGGATGAGATCGGCCTATTCGACGCCATCGAGCCCGACCTGATGTCGCTTGGCCTGCTGGAGATCTGGCGCCGCAACCGCAAATGACCGTTCCGTCGAACGACGAGTTGCTGTTTCTCGCGCTGGGCGGCGCCGGCGAGATCGGCATGAATCTCAATCTCTATGGTCATGCCGGGAAATGGCTGATGCTGGACCTCGGCATTGCCTTCGGTGACGACACCATGCCGGGCGTCGACGTGATCATGCCCGACCCCGGGTTCATCGAGGAGAGACGCGAGGATCTGGCCGGCATCGTTCTTACCCACGCCCATGAGGATCATTTGGGGGCAGTGGCCGATCTCTGGCCGCGCCTTAGGGCACCGGTCTATGCCACGCCTTTCGCCGCCTCGGTGCTGCGGCGCAAGCTCGCCCAGGCAGGCCTTATTGAAGAAGTCCGGATCACGGAAATCCCGTTACGCGGCAAGTTCCGCGTCGGGCCATTCGATCTCGAGATGATCACGATGACGCATTCGATCCTCGAACCGAACGCCCTCGCCATCCGAACCAAACTAGGGACGGTTTTCCATACTGGGGACTGGAAGATAGATCCGGAGCCGCTGATCGGCGACCTGACCGACGAGGCGTTGCTGAAGCGCATCGGCGATGAGGGCGTCCTTGCGATGGTCTGCGACAGCACCAACGTCTTCATCGAAGGCGAGGCCGGCTCCGAGGCCACCGTCCGTGCCAACCTCCGGAAGCTGGTGAAAGGACGGAAAGGACGCATTGCGGTCACCTGCTTTGCGTCAAATCTGGCGCGTGTGGAGAGTATTGCTCTCGCGGCGGTCGCCGCCGGGCGTCATCCCGTCCTCTCCGGTCCGGCGCTGCTGCGCATGATCGAAGCGGCGCAGGAGTGCGGCTACATGCTGGACTTCCCGGAGTGCTTGAGTCCACAGGACGGCGCATACCTGCCGCGTGACAAGGTGCTGTTCATTTGCACCGGCAGCCAGGGCGAGGTTCGAGCATCGATGGCCAAGATCGCGAACGATGAGCATCGCGATCTTGTCCTCGAGGAGGGCGACACCGCGATCTTCTCGTCACGCGTGATCCCAGGCAACGAGCGCTCGGTCGGGCGTCTGCAGAACGCTCTCATGGCGCGGGGAGTCGAGGTCATCACCGACCGTGAGGCCGATATCCACGTGTCGGGCCACCCCGCCCGCGATGAGCTCGTACGGGTCTATCAGTGGGTGCGGCCCAGGATCGCGTTGCCGGTACATGGTGAGGTCCGCCATATGGTCGAGCACGCAGCACTGGCGAAGGCCTGCCAGGTGCCTGAGACGATCGTGGCCCCCAACGGGACCTTGGTCCGTTTGGCGCCCGGGGCCGCCGAGGTCGTGGGACATGTGCCGGTGGGTCGGCTGGCACGCGACGGCGATGGTCTCGTGCCGCTGGAGGGCAATGCGTTGAAGGAGCGTCGCAAGCTGCTGTGGAACGGCGCGGCTGCAGCGACCCTTGTCATCGACGGGAGGGGGCGGGCCGTGGCGCCTCCCAAGGTGTCGTTGCGCGGCATTGAAGATGCCGATGGCGCCTTGGCTGAGGCAATCGGAGCGGGGTTGCGCGAGATGCTGGCCGACCTCAGCCCGTCCGAGCGGAGCGACGATGGGCGGATCGAGGAGGCGTCGCGGCAGGCCGTCCGGCGCGTCGTGCGGGCGCACCTCGGCAAGAAGCCGTTGACGGACGTGCACATCGTCCGCATCTAGGTGATGATCTTCTGGAGTGCCCGATGATTGGACGCCTGAACCATATCGCTATTGCCGTGCCGGATCTGCGCAAGGCCTCGGAGCTTTATCGTACCGTCATGGGGGCAAAGGTCAGCGCTCCGAAGGCACAGCCTGCGCATGGCGTAACGGTAGTCTTTGTCGAACTGCCCAACACCAAGATCGAGCTTTTGCACCCGCTCGGGGAGAAGTCTCCCATCGCGAACTTTCTGGCCCGCAACGCGGACGGCGGCATTCATCATGTCTGTTACGAAGTCGAGGACATCTACGCCGCGCGGGATAAGCTCAAGTCCCAGGGCGCACGCGTCCTGGGCGATGGCGAGCCGAAGATTGGTGCACACGACAAGCCGGTCTTGTTTCTCCACCCCAAGGACTTCACCGGTACCCTGATCGAACTAGAGCAGGTGTGAGAGAGGAGCCGCGCCATGGGCTGGGCTACCGGCGTCATGGTCTACGTCGTCATCTGGTGGACGGTGCTGTTCGCGATCCTGCCCCTGGGCGTCCGACGCGTCGAAAATCCTGGTCGAGGCGAGGAACACGGGGCGCCCGAACGCCCGGAGTTGATGCGCAAGGCGGTTCTGACGACGATCGTGGCGGCTCTGCTCTGGATCGGCTTCTACGTCCTGCACCAGGCCGATGTTTTCAGTTTCAGGCGCCTCGTTGAAGGAAGTTAAACTAATTTATTAGCTGTCTCTATTAATTCATTGATTCTAAAAAAGAAACGGCGAGCCAAGGCTCGCCGTCCCGCTACCCCCGAAACTCGGTACTTGGCGGCTTGTGCCGCTCTCCTCCCTAAACTCAGGCAGCGCCCAAGACGCAGGCTACTTAGCGTGGCCTTGTTGTCTTGCCAAGACCTTTTCTTTCGGCCGGGCGCGCCTTGTCGAACAATTGTTGTCATGATCGATCGTTCGACGACAAACAATTATGCGTGTTTGAGATGGCTAACCAATGACCACGTACTTGATCACGAAAAGCACAGCAAGAATGCCGACGGCAGGGTGAACGTCGGCGTAGCGGCCTGCAGCAACCTTGATGCCGGCGTAGGAGATGAAACCGAAGGCGATGCCATCGGCGATCGAGAAGGTGAACGGCATGGCAAGCGCGGTAATGACCGCTGGCGCCGCTTCCGTGATGTCGTTCCACTCGATCTCGGTGAGGCTGCGCGCCAGAAGGCAGGCGACATATAGCAGCGCCGGCGCCGTCGCATAGGCCGGGATCGACTTGGCAAGCGGGGCAACGAACAGCGCCAGCAGAAAGAGGACGCCCACCGTTGCGGCGGTGAGACCGGTACGACCGCCGGCGTTAATGCCGGACGCACTTTCGATATAGCTGGTCGTTGTAGAGGTGCCGATGGCGGCGCCGGCCATGGCGGCAGTGCTGTCGGCGATCAACGCGCCGCGCAGCCGCGGCACAGTGCCGTCCGGCCGCATAAATCCGCCACGATGCGCCAAGGCGATCAAGGTCCCCGTGTTGTCGAACAAATCGACGAACAGGAAAGCGAACACCACCGTCAACAGGCCGACACTCAGCGCGCCAGCAATATCCATCTGCAGGAACACGGGCCCAATCGAGGGCGGTACGTCGAAGATGCCTTCGAACTTCTGTTGGCCGGCGAGAACCGAAACCAGCGTGACCACCAGAATGCCGATGATGACCCCGCCCATGACGCGGCGGTATTCAAGAGCGACGATCAGGGCGAAGCCCAGCGTGGCCATCACGACGGGCCAGCTGGTGAGCGCACCATGCGTGACCAGGGTCGCCGGATGGGCGACGACGATGCCGGCGTTCTTCAGGGCGATCAGCGCCAGGAAGAGGCCGATGCCGGCGGCAATCGCCATCTTGAGCGACTTCGGGATGGCGTTGACGATCCACTCGCGGATCGGCGTTGCGCTGATGATCAGAAACAGGACGCCTGAAATGAAGACGCAGCCCAGAGCCACTTGCCAAGTGTGCCCCATGCCACCGACGACACCGAAGGCGAAGTAGGCGTTCAACCCCATGCCTGGCGCAAGCGCGATCGGGTAGTTGGCGAGGAAGGCCATGAGAAAGCAGCCGATGGCCGCGGCAACACAGGTCGCAACGAACACTGCGCCAAAAGGCATCTTGGCAGCACTCAGGATCGCCGGATTGACGAAGATGATGTAGGCCATCGTCAGGAAAGTGGTGAGCCCGGCCATGACTTCGGTCCGGACACTGGTCTTGTTCTCGCCCAGCTTGAAAATCTGCTCGAGCATGGATGTCTCCCCCGGTTGTGCGTCCAGTGTGCGGGCATTGCCCTGTGCAAAACCAGCCGGGAGCGTGCGGGTTTGCCTTTGCAGAGCCTGTTCCCTACAGTCCGCGCCTATTCCGGGCGCCCGAGCAAGGACCGATTCAGCATGCGGATGAGCCAGTATTTTCTGCCCACCTTGAAGGAGAATCCGGCCGAGGCGCAGATCGTTTCGCACCGTCTCATGCTGCGTGCCGGGCTCGTCCGCCAGACGAGCGCCGGCATCTATGCCTGGCTGCCGCTCGGCTTCCGTGTGCTCAAGAACATCGAGCGGATCGTTCGCGAGGAGCAGGATGCCGCCGGCGCCCAGGAAGTCCTGATGCCGACCATTCAGTCGGCGGACCTGTGGCGCGAGAGCGGTCGCTACGATGCCTACGGGCCCGAGATGCTGCGCATCAAGGACCGCCACGACCGCGAGATGCTGTTTGGGCCGACCAACGAGGAGATGATCACCGTTCTCTTCCGTGACGGGGTGAAGAGCTACCGCGACCTGCCCAAGAACCTCTATCATATCCAATGGAAATTCAGGGACGAGGTGCGGCCCCGGTTCGGCGTCATGCGTGGACGCGAGTTCCTGATGAAGGACAACTACTCGTTCGATATCGACCGGGCGGCCGCCATCCGCTCCTACAACAACATGTTTGTGGCGTATCTGCGCACTTTCGCGCGCATGGGTCTCAAGGCGATCCCGATGCGCGCCGACACCGGGCCGATCGGTGGCGATCTCAGCCATGAGTTCATCATCCTGGCCGAGACGGGTGAAAGCGCTGTGTTCTGTCACAAGGGTTTGGTCGACAAGGACATCCTCGGCCGTGCGATCGATTACGCCAGCGACCTGCAGCCGATCGTGAACGAATGGACGTCGCTCTATGCGGCGACGGACGAGATGCATGACAAGGAGGCCTTCGAGAAGATTCCCGAAGGCGAGCGTCTGGCCGCACGGGGCATCGAGGTCGGCCATATCTTCAACTTTGGCACCAAGTACTCGAAGCCGATGAATGCTGTCGTCGCGGGGCCGGGTGGCGAGCAGATAACCGTGGAGATGGGATCCTACGGCATCGGCGTGTCGCGCTTGGTAGGAGGCATCATCGAGGCAAGCCATGACGCGGCCGGGATCGTCTGGCCGGAGTCCGTTGCACCGTTCAAGGTCGCCATCGTCAATCTCAAACCGGACGATGGCGCAGTCTCGAATGCCTGCGTGGCGCTCTACGGCGCGCTGCGCGCCAAGGGCGTTGAAGTTCTGCACGACGAGCGCGACCTGCGACCGGGCGCCAAATTCGCCGACATGGACCTGATCGGCATACCCTGGCAGGTCATCGTCGGGCCAAAGGGGCTGGCGGCGGGTAAAGTGGAGCTCAAGTACCGCAGGACCGGCGACCGCGAGGAGTTGCCGACCGACCAGATCGTCGGCTGGCTTGTGACGCGGCTCGGCTAAGCGGGGGACGAACGCCCACCATGGCTTTTGCCGCTGTCGAGCGTCTGATCGCCTTCCGTTACCTGCGGGCGCGCCGCGAGGAGGGCTTTATCTCGGTGATCGCCGGCTTCTCGTTGGTCGGCATTACGCTCGGCGTCGGCACGCTGATCGTGGTCATGGCCGTGATGAACGGTTTTCGCATCGAGATGCTGCGCCAGATGTCAGGGATCAGCGGCCAACTGGGCGTGCAAGGCAATCGCGGAGGGCTTGATCCTACGCCGGACCTCCTGGCGCGGATCAAGGCGGTTCCAGGCGTCGTCGCCGCCACGCCTTCGGCAGAGGGCCAGGTCATGGCAGTTGCCGGCGATCGGGTCCGTGGCGTGATCCTGCGAGGCATGCTCCCTGATGACTTTCGTTCGCGGACGCCGCTGGCGGCGGCGATAGACGGGGCGCCCGAGATACGGGAGCGCTACCGTGGCTTGTGTCGCGGCGATGATGACAAGCCCGTCGACTGGGGCACACTCAAGGGGTTCGGCGACGACTTTTCGGTCGCGGTAGGGCGACGTCTGGCCGACCTGTTGGGGCTCAAGGTTGGCGACAGGCTGCAATTGGTGTCGCCGGTTTCGGTGGCGACGCCACTCGGGGTCATGCCGCGGTCAGTGTCGGCGCGGGTGGCGGCGGTATTCTGTGCCGGCATGTACGACTATGATGCGAACTTCGTCTACGCGCCTTTGGCGGACGTTCAGCGCCTGCTCGATCTTGGCAACAAGGTGACGGGCATCGAGATTTTCCTGGGTGACGATGCCTCGCTTTCGGGTAGCCGCCGGCTGGTAACGCAGGCCGTTGGCTTTCACGGCTGGGTGTTCGACTGGTTCCAGGCCAATGTCAGCTTCTTCTCTGCAATCCAGGCTCAGACAAATGTGATGTTCCTGGTACTGACCCTGATCGTCCTGGTGGCGGCGTTCAACATCGTCTCGAGCCTGGTCATGCTGGTTCGCACCAAGACTGCCGACATCGCCATCCTGCGTACCATGGGGGCCAGCCGTGCAGCCATCCTGCGTGTGTTCCTGCTGGATGGCCTCGCGATCGGCGGGGCGGGGACGCTGGCCGGCGTCGTACTGGGGCTTGCCTTCGCGCGCAACATCGAGGCGATTCGTCAGTGGCTTCAGCAGACGTTCGGCCTCGTTCTGTTCGATGAGACCCTGTATCTCCTCGCCGAAATGCCGTCACATATCCAGTGGGCGGAAGTGGCGGTGATCGCCGGTATGGCGTTGCTGTTCGCCCTGCTTGCCTCGCTCTACCCGGCATTGCGTGCGGCTCGGCTCGATCCGGTGGAAGGTCTGCGCCGTGAGTGACAAGGCGCCTGCCGTCGAACGTTGGCTGGCGTGGCGCTACCTGGCGACCAGGCAGCGCGAAGGGTTTGTCTCTTTCATCGCGATATTCTCGCTGATCGGTGTGGCACTTGGCGTCGCCACCCTGATCGTCGTGCTGTCCGTCATGGGTGGATTTCGGCAGCAACTACTCGGTCGCATCATCGGGATGAACGGACATGTCGTCATCACGACACATGGCGGCGTGCTGCAGGCGACGGCCGATTTGCTCGCGAAGCTCAGAGAAGTCCCAGGCGTCCGAGCGGTGCGTCCGACGCTCGAGCGACAGGCTCTGGTCGGCGCGAACGGACAGACGCGGGGCGCGTTGCTACGGGGTGTGCGAACAGACGACCTGCTGACCCGGGACATCGTGACCCGCAACATCGTCCATGGCGAACTGAGTACCTTCGGCACGAAGCCCGGCGTGGTCATAGGCGAACGTCTGAGACAGGCTCTCAATGTACAGGCCGGCGACCAGATCACGATCGTTACACATCGCCTCAATGAGAACGGCACGATCGCCCCGCGCTACGCCGACTACGAGTTGCTGGCGAGCTTCCTTACGCGCCGGTACGAATTCGATGCAGCGCTGGTCTTCGTGCCGCTCGACATGCTCCGCGAAGATCTGGAGTACAGTTCCAACGCCGTGAGTTCCATCGATCTCGAACTGTCGGACCCTACGGCAGCACCGCGAGTGGCGGCAGCTTTGCGCCAATCGTTGGGCCGTGACGATCTCAAAATCTCGGACTGGCTGGGCCTCAATGCGCGCTTCGTCGGCGCCCTGCAAGTCGAGCGGGTCATGATGTTCATCATCCTCAGCTTGATCGTCGTCGTCGCCGCGATGAATGTCGTCGCAAGTTTCACCATGCTGGTTCGGGTAAAGCGTGGCGGCATCGCGATATTGCGCACCATGGGGGCGACCCCCAGGACGATCGTGCGAGCTTTCTTCCTGGCCGCTGCGGCCGTCGGGCTGGTAGGAACGGCCGTCGGAACCGCGCTGGGCCTCCTGATCTGCGCCAATATGCGGCCAATCGGGACGCTGCTTTCGGCGATCACCGGCGCAGCTGGAAGCGGGTCTGCGGAGGTCGACTTCATCACCTCCGTGCCGGTACGCGTACAGGCGGTCGAAGTGGCCGCGATCGTTGCTGTGGCGATCCTGCTGTCGCTGGCGGCGGCTGCCTATCCAGCGTGGCGCAGTACCCGGGTCGAGCCGGTCGAAGGACTTCGCTATGAGTGATCTGGGGTTTTCGCTCTCGCTGCGCGACATCAAACGCACGTTCGTACAAGGTGATCGTCGCCTCGAGGTACTGCGCGGCGTCTCGCTCGATCTGCGGGCAGGCGAAATCGTGGCCCTGGTCGGGCAATCGGGGTCCGGGAAGTCGACTCTGCTGCACATCGCTGGCTTGCTCGAAAAGCCGAACAGCGGCGACGTCATCATGGCAGGAAAGGCCGCGGGCGCAGCGACCGACCGAGAGCGCACGGCGTTGCGCCGACGGTTCCTGGGCTTCGTCTATCAATACCACCATTTGCTGCCTGAATTCTCGGCGATCGAGAACGTGATGCTGCCACAAATGCTGAATGGGCTGTCGCGCAGTGAGGCACGCGTTCGGGCCGCAGAGCTGCTGGCAATGGTGCAACTGAGGGAACGCGCCGACCACCGCCCTGGCCGCCTTTCGGGAGGTGAGCAGCAACGCGTCGCGATCGCGCGGGCCGTGGCAAATGCGCCGCGCGTCCTCCTTGCCGACGAGCCGACCGGCAATCTCGACGCTGCGACGGCCGACGCCGTTTTTCGTCAGCTTCTGGCCTTGGTGCGGGAAACCGGGATGGCGGCGCTCGTGGCAACCCACAATCCAGACCTTGCCGCGCGCATGGATCGCACGGTGACACTGAGAGATGGCGTATTGTCGACCTGACAGTCCACAGGACCTGGCGCGATGATGGTTCGTGCCCATCGCCGATTTCATCCACCTGAAGGTCCGGTCCGCCTATTCGCTCACGGAAGGCGCGAACAGGATCGATGCGGTCGTCTCGCTGGCCAAGGCTCAGTCGATGGCGGCGGTTGCCGTCACCGATCGCAACAACCTGTTCGGCGCTCTGGAGTTTGCCCAGTATGCCGCGAAGGCCGGGGTTCAGCCGATCATCGGGTGTGATCTGGGCATCAGGCGGGAAGAGGAAAGTGGGATCGCGGCGGCGAGCAAACTGCCATCGGTGGATTGGTTGACCCTGCTGGTACAGAACGAGCAGGGTTATCTCAACTTGATGCGCCTCGTCAGCCGCGCCCACCTTGAGTTCAAGAGTGGCTCGGTGGCAGCGCTGCCGCTCGGCGAATTCGAAGGCCACACCGAAGGCCTCCTGGCCTTTACGGGAGACGTCAGCAGCGCCGTCGGCCGTCTGCTCACGGCCGGCCAGACGCCGGCTGCAGGCCATCTGCTGGAACGACTGCAGCGGCTTTTCGACGGGCGGCTCTACCTCGAATTGCAACGCCACGGTGACGACGGCGAGCGGCGCATCGAAGGAGCGTTGCTCGATCTCGCCTACGCCCGCGGGCTGCCTCTAGTCGCTACCAACGACGTCCACTTTCCCAAGGCCTCGATGTTCGAGGCACATGATGTTCTGCTCTGTATCGAACAGGGCGTGCATATCGAGGATCCCAATCGGCGCCGCCTGACGCCGGAACACTACTTCAAGCCAGCAGCAGAAATGCGCAGCGTCTTTTCGGATGTGCCAGAGGCCTGCGACAACACCCTGACGATTGCCCGACGGTGCGCCTACATGCCGACGCCCCGTAAGCCGATCCTGCCGAGCTACACCAAGCTGGAGGGCCGTACCGAGGGTGAGGTGCTGCGGCAGCTGGCGGGTCGCGGCCTCGATGAACTGAAAGACGCGGGCCGCCTGGCGTCCGATGTTGCCTTCGACCGTTATCGCGAGCGGCTGACCTACGAACTCGACATGATCGAGAAAATGGGCTTTGCCGGCTACTTTCTGATCGTCGCCGATTTTATCCAGTGGGCGAAGGACAATGACGTGCCGGTCGGGCCCGGCCGCGGCTCGGGTGCAGGCTCGCTGGTTGCCTGGGCGCTCAAAATCACCGACCTGGACCCACTGCGCTGGGGGCTGCTGTTCGAGCGCTTTCTCAATCCCGAACGCGTGTCGATGCCCGACTTCGACATCGACTTCTGCCAGGACAAGCGGGATCGGGTTATCCGCTATGTACGCGACGAGTACGGACACGACCGCGTTGCCGCCATCATCACCTTCGGCAAGCTGCAGGCCCGTGCCGTGCTACGCGACGTCGGCCGCGTTCTCGGCATGCCGTATGGTCAGGTCGATCGCATTTGCAAGCTGGTACCCAACAATCCGGCGAAGCCCGTGACTCTGGCCGAGGCACTGCAGACCGAGCAGTTGTTGAAGGAACAATACAGCGTCGACGAGGAGATCAAACGCCTGATCGATCTGGCGCTGCAGCTTGAGGGCCTTTACCGCAACGCCTCGACCCATGCGGCGGGCGTCGTGATCGGAGATCGGCCGCTCGAGCAGCTCGTGCCGCTGTTCAGGGATTCCGACAACAAGGACTCGCTACCGGCCACCCAGTTCAACATGAAGTGGGTCGAAACCGCTGGCCTCGTGAAATTTGACTTCCTGGGCCTAAAGACCCTGACCGTCATAGAGAAGGCCTGCGGTCTGATCGGTCATGGCAGGATCGACATCACGAAGCTGCCGCTGGACGACCGCAAGACCTTTGAGTTGCTGGCGCGCGGCGACGGTAGCGGCGTATTCCAGCTGGAAGGCAACGGCATGCGCGACGTGTTGCGCAAACTCAAGCCTGATCGCTTCGAGGACATCATCGCCGTGGTGGCGCTCTATCGCCCAGGCCCGATGGAGAACATTCCGAGTTACATCAAGCGCAAGCACGGCGAGGAGCGCCCGGACTATCTGCATCCGCTGCTGGAGGGCATTCTCAAGGAAACCTACGGCATCATGATCTACCAGGAGCAGGTCATGCAGATCGCACAGGTGCTCAGCGGCTATACGCTGGGCGGCGCGGACCTGTTGCGTCGCGCGATGGGCAAGAAGATCCAGTCCGAGATGGACGCCCAGCGCGCCAATTTCGTCGAGGGCGCCAAGGCCAACAAGGTCGAGGAAGGGCGGGCATCGTCGATTTTCGATCAGGTCGACAAGTTCGCTGGCTACGGCTTCAACAAGAGCCATGCCGCAGCTTATGCGCTGGTCTGCTACCAGACGGCCTATCTCAAGGCCAACCATCCCGTCGAGTTCTTTGCCGCGACCATGACTCTGGACATGGGCAACGTTGAAAAGCTGAACGGCTATCGCCGCGATCTCGACCGGCTTGGCATCGAGTTGCTGCCGCCGGATGTCACGCGTTCGTCAACCGAGTTCACGGTCGAGATGACTGCAGCCGGCAAGAAGGCGATCCGCTATGCGCTGGCCGCCATCAAGGGCGTCGGTCGCGAGGCGATGAACCGGCTGACCGAGGAACGACAGGCGAACGGCCCGTTCAATGACCTGTTCGACTTCGCGGAGCGACTCGACCAGCGGGTCCTGAACAAGCGCCTTCTCGAAAGCCTGGTTCGCGCTGGCGCCTTCGACTCACTCAACAAGAATCGGGCGCAGACCTTTGGTGCCGTCGAGGCGTTGACGCGGCATTTGCAGGCAACGCATGAGTCGCGCGGAAGCAACCAGAACAGCCTGTTCGGCGACGATACGGCGCAGCGCCGGCCGCAGTTGCCGAAAATGCCGGACTGGGCCCCGATGGAACGCCTGCAGCACGAATTCGCGGCGATCGGCTTCTATCTTTCCTCGCACCCGCTGGCGGCCTACGAGCGTAGCCTGCAGCGTCTGGGAGTCTGTCGCGCCGCCGACCTGCCCGGGTTGCTGGCGCGCGGGACTCCCGGTCGCATCAAGCTGGCTGGTACCGTCATCGACCGCATGGAGCGTACCTCGGCCAAGGGCAACCGCTTTGCCTTCGTTCAGTGTTCGGATCAGTCAGGCGCCTTCGAGCTCACGGTGTTCAGCGAACTGCTGGGCAGCAAGCGCAATCTACTGGAGCCGGGGCAGGCGATACTCATATCGGCGGACGGCCGTCTCGACGGCGAGCAGGTGAAACTCACCGCGCAGACCGTGGAGAAGCTCGACGACGCAGTGGCCAACGCGGCGGCCGGACTTCGCATCATCCTCTCCGACCCGGCGGCTCTGGAAGCGCTGCGCAAGACACTGGACGGCAAGAGGGGGCGGGGGCGTGTCACTCTGGTGGTTCCCATGCCCGATGAGGCTGAAGCGGAGGTGACGCTGCCCGGGACATATTCGATTGCGGGCGGCCTGCGCGACGCGATCGGCATGCTGCCGGGCATCGCCCAAGTGGAAGAAATTTGAGCCGCCAGCCCGGCCTCTTCGAAACACCAAGTCCGCCCAAGCGCCGTGCGTCAGCGGGAGAGGTTCTGCCTGCGTCGCAGTCTCCGTTGCTCGATGGGCCGGACCTGCCCCTGGACATCCGCCTCGGTACCTCATCGTGGTTCTTCCCGGGCTGGCGAGGCCTTGTCTACGAGGGGGTGCACCCTCAGGTCGCACTCAGCCGCAAGGGACTGGCGGCCTACGCCCAGATCCCGATATTGCGAACCGTCAGCCTCGATCGGACATTCTATGCGGCCATTTCGGCCGTTGAATATGCGCGCTACGCCGGTCAGGTCCCGGACGATTTCAGCTTTGTTGTGAAGGCGCCGGCGTTGGTTTGTGACGCCGTGGTGCGGGACGAGCAGGGAAGAGGGAAGGTGGCCAACCCGCATTTTCTCGATGCCGCGATTGCCACCCGCGAGTTCGTGGTGCCCTGCCTCGAAGGATTGGGGAGCAAGGCCGGGCCATTGGTGTTCCAGATTTCACCGCTGCCGCGAAGCCTGGTCGACGAGGCGCCGATGCTGGTCGAACGGCTGGCGGCTTTCTTCGCTGCTTTGCCGCGGGAACTCGGCAGGCATCGCCCGCTCTACGCCCTGGAATTGCGAAACGCCGAACTACTGACGCCGCGGCTGATGCGGATGCTGGCCGTTGCGGAGGTGCGCTACTGCGTCGGGCTGCACGATCACATGCCTGAGGTCGAACGGCAGGCCGTGGCGCTGCAGACGTTGGACCGCGACAATCCTGGCCCCTTGATCGTCCGGTGGAATCTGCACCGAGGGTTCCTCTATCAGGCGGCCAAGCAACGCTACGAGCCCTTCGACCGTCTGGTGGACGAGGACACCGAAACCCGGCGAATTCTGGCTCGAATGGCAGCTGAAGCGGTCAAGGCCGGGCAGAAAGTCTGGATTACTGCCAACAACAAGGCCGAGGGCAGCGCCCCCCTGTCGCTCCTCAAATTGGCCCAGGAAATGGCCCGAGAGCTCATTTAAGTCCTTGATTTCGTTGGCGCTTGCAATTCGGGCCGCAACCCCCTAGAAACACGCCACTTCGCACGCGGGTTTGCGGTCGACGGGGAGACATCCCGCCGCTCGCTCCGGTGTCCTTCAAGGCTCTTCGAGCGGCGAGGGACGACGCCCGCGGAGGCCCAACCGGAAAAGGAGAACGGCATGGCTATGCCGACATTTACGATGCGCCAGCTTCTGGAAGCGGGCGTTCACTTCGGCCATCACACGCGCCGCTGGAACCCCAAGATGAAGCCGTACCTGTTCGGGGTGCGCAACGGGGT
>JAIETA010000176.1 GCA_019745575.1 Reyranella sp.
GCTGGGTAGCTCAGCTGGTTAGAGCACGGCACTCATAATGCCGGGGTCGGCGGTTCAAGTCCGCCCCCAGCTACCATTGGGTCTTTTCCTTTGGAAAATCAGGCAGTTAAGGTGGCCCTCGAAAGCGAGGGCCACTTTGACGTTCTGGGACCGTTCTCGCGGCTGGGCGGCGGCGTCAGGCACGAAAAAAGCCGCCCGGTGAATTTCCAGGCGGCTCCCTCCGTCAGCCACTAATTTCATCTCAGCCCTGCGCCGGCACGGCCCTAGCGCGGGGAGGGCGGCCGGGTCCTCAGCCGTGTACCGCCTTGTGGCGGACGGCCAGCTTGATCAGCATGCCACGCGCCTCCTGGGCCCGGTCGAAGTCGGCCGTATAGCGCTCCAGTTCCTTGTCAGTCACCCAGCCGAATATCGTTTTCAGGCTGAAATTGTTCGCCAGCAAGTCTCGGTGATTTCGCAGCCACCAATGGGTCGCAGCCTTGCGCATGCTGTGCGCGCTGAGGCCCTCGGGCAGGCCGCAGTCCCGTCGCCACTCGCGAATGCGGTTCCCGAGGCCTTCGGTGCACGAGTAGGGGCGATCATGGGCCGAATGGATGAAGACCAAGCGATCGGCCGGCATCTCCGAGATCAGGGCGTCCAGCTCAGGCACCATGGGAATGACCGCAATGCTGTCAGCTTGGCGGAAAGCGCTGCCTCGCCCCTTCGTGCAGGTATAGGTGAGGATTCTTCCGACATCGGTCTGCTTGATCATCAGGCGGTTGAGCAGGATAAGATCGCTAAGCCGCGCGCCGGTCATGAGCATTAGGCGCACGACCCGATTCTGCTCAAGATCGTCATTGGACGCGTGTAGCCACTCGTCGACCTGTTCGGCAGTGAACGGCGTATAGCCCCGGCGCATCCTGCCGTCAGCGCCACGCTTGGGCTTCGCTTTGCCGACGTGACGACATGGGTTCGTAGCGTGCATGCCGACGTTGAACATTAGGCGGGCCTCGGCGGCCTCCGGTTCTTCGCCGAGCAGCCAGATGAAAAACTGATCCATGGCCTTGCGCAGGTGGTTGGCCTGGGCCGCCTTGGTTCCGCAAGTGCGCATGATATAGCGGACCGCATCAGGCGCCTCGGGCCCGTGCAGCCAATCGCTCAGCGCCGACTCGCCAAACCTGCGCTGACCGCTTTGGACCTTGGTATTCAGCACCTGGTTGATCTGCGAACGGCGCTGTGTCTGCGTCAGCCGCTTGTAGAGCTTGAAGGTGTCAGAGGCCAGATAGGCGGTGAACGCCATCTGCAGCGAACTTGGCGACGGCCTCACAATGCGGCGATAGGGCGAGGGGGCTGCGGCTCGAGCGGCGGCGACCACCTTGTAGCGTGCCTTCGCCTCGCGACCGGCCGCTTCTCGGGTCGCAGCGGCGAGCCGATACTTGAGGCCGTTCACCATCAGATCGAAGAAGGGCACACCGTTGCGGTACCCTGACTGTTTGATGCGATATTCCTTGCGTTGCCTCATTGGTCGGTCGTGCTTTTCTAAGTCAGGGAGCTTCGGCGCATCCCGCTCAACCGGTCGAATGCCCGCTCGAGCTGCACCAGATCCCACACAAACTCGCCATTGAACTCGCTCGGCTTGGGCAGCCGGCCGTCATTCACCATCTGGTCAAAAGTTGCCAAGGTAACGCCGACGTAAATCGCTGCCTCCTCACGATCGAGCCCGCGGCGGGGTTGCGTGGCGGCCCGGCTGGGGATGCGGCGGTTCATGTCCGCGTCCCCGCACCGGTAGAGGCCGTGGGTTGCCTCCGTGTCCAATGACATGCTTCGTTTGCGCGAACAGTCCAGTCGGACGTTCGGCACCATTTCCTGAGTCTGACATGGCCTAAGACAGTCGCTGCCAAAGCGCTGGACTTCTGGCCGCTGAGATCGTCCCAGCGATGTGCCAGGATCTGGCCGATCTCGCCGAGGCGTTCGTCGGCTGACAGGCGGTTGAGGTGGAGGGGAGACATCGCCATCAATCGCGGTACGGGTTTCGTGTGCGATCAATCTAGCGAGGAAATATCCTTCCGCAGCATGTCGGCCGGGGCGGTCGGGAGCGTGCGGGCGGCTGCGGTGTTATGCGGGGCAGCCTTGACGATTGATTCAATGAATCGTGAGCTTCTTTGAGGGCGCCACCGTTGCCGATGTCGGTATTGATCCCGCCGGCCGGCGTCAGTACGAGATCGAAAGTGCCGGTGGTGCCATCGTAGACCAGACGCATCGCGACCCCGCTCGCCTCCGCTTGACAGAATGTAATCGGTCGATTACAGTCGCGGCGTGTACACGATCAAGACCCTCCCCGCCTTCAGCGCCTGGCTCAACAGCCTTTCCGACGCGACGGCCCAGGGCATCATCGTGGCGCGGATCAAGCGCTTGCAGGCAGGCTTGATGGGCGACACGAAGTCGGTTGGCGGCGGTGTGATGGAACTGCGTATTCACCGCAGCCCCGGCTGGCGAGTCTACTTCACCCGCCGCGGTGGTCAGATCGTCGTTCTGCTCGCCGGCGGCATGAAGGCCACGCAGCCCAAAGACATCAAGCGAGCGCAGGCGCTCGCGGCAGAGATCGAGTGAAATGAGGAGCATCCCATGAAGAGAAAGAAGAAGATCAAGATAGCCGACCTGCCCCTGTTCGACCCGGCAGCCTACCTCGGCAATGAGGAGGCGATCGCGGCCTATCTCACCGACGTTCTCGAAGCGAACGACGCCGCGCTGCTGGCTTCGGCACTCGGCGACATTGCGCGCGCTCACGGCATGAGTGCGATCGCGAAGAAGGCCGGCATCACCCGCGAAGCGCTCTACAAGGCGTTGCGGCCGGACAGCTCACCGCGTTTCGACACGATCAACAGTGTCTGCGCAGCGCTCGGCGTCCGCCTGGTCGCACAGCCTGTCCATTGACCGTCATGGCGGATTTGAGCGCCGTCGAGCATCACAGCCAGCCGTTTTCCTTAAAGGCGGAGAGATCGACACCGGGAGGCGCATACCAGCCGTCGGCGCCGTAGCGGGCCCCGAGTTTTTGCGCGACCTCCTTGTTGCCATAAGGAATTTTTAGCGGCGTGTTGCGGCCGACATCACGCAGGTGAAGGCCGGGCGACTTTACTGGCGAATTACCGAACTTGGGCTTTCGGGGCTTCTTGCCTCGTGCCGCTCTCTTGCGTGTCGGGGTAGCCGCCGTCGTGTCCGTGGCCCGGCGGCGTTTGCTGGCGGGTTGAGTGCCCTCGGCCTCAGAGAATTGTGTCGGGGTCGCCGCCTTGGGAGCAAGCGCAGCCGCGGTCTTCCCGCCGGCCTTCTTGGGGGCATGTTGCTCGAGAAACGCCCGGCAGATAGCCCCGGATGTGTAGTAGCCAGGGGGTGGCTTGATACGCTTCTG
Organism: Reyranella sp.; assembly: GCA_019745575.1. GTDB lineage: Bacteria > Pseudomonadota > Alphaproteobacteria > Reyranellales > Reyranellaceae > Reyranella. The sequence continues at coordinate 3,383 of JAIETA010000176.1, forward strand.
GCGCGCGAGGATATCGACAAAACGCCTCATGGCGGGCGTTGGTGGACGTTCGCCGCCCGCACCGCCAAAACCCGGGCCGAGCAACGGCGCCCCTCCGGTGGACGACCCGTCCGTCAGCTTGCCGATGATGCGCAGCGCAACGTCGCACACGGCGTCGATGGCGCCCACCATCTCCTGCTTGCCGACCACGACATCGTCTAAAAGGCATTCGAGCTGAGCCGTCACGCCGGGATCGACCAGGGCGGGGTCAGCCTGCTTCAGTACGCCGAACAGTTTGAGCCCGGTGTCGGTGGGAACGATGTTCTTTCCCTGGGCGACCAGAAAATCCTGCCTCTTCAACCCACCGATGATCTCGGCGCGGGTAGCCGGCGTGCCGATGCCTTTGGCTTCTTTCAATCGGTCCCGCAGAACCTCGTCCTCGACAAATCGCCATGCATTCTGCATCGCCTCGATCAGCGTGCCCTCGTTGTAGCGGGGAGGGGGCTTGGTCTCCTTGGTTTCTACGGTCGGATTGAGCAGTCGTGCAGCCTCGCCGTCGCGCATCGCAGGAAGCAGCTGCCCGCCATCGCCCTTCTCGTCGGCCGGCTGCCACTCCGGGAATGCTGCGCGCCATCCGAGATCGATGGGCTGGCGACCGGTCGCCTTGAAGGGGAAGCCCTTTACGTCGAGCGTCGCGGTCGTCTGCCGGTAACGGAAGTCGGGCATGAGGGCGGCGAGATAGGCTCGTGCGATCACGTCGAACAGCTTCTTCTCGTCGATCGAGAGCCGCGGCCAGACCTCGCGCAGAGTGTCGACCGTGTTGACGTTGGGGATGACGGCGTGATGGCTGGCGCCTTCCAGCCCCTTCTCATAGAACGTGCCACTCGCGCCCCTGCGGATCACCGGCGGCTCGGGTACAGGGATGGCCCTAAAAGATTGGCCGACTTGTAGGCCGGCCACGATCTTGGGCACATCCGCGATCAGGCTCTCCGGCAGATAGCGCACCTCGGCGCGGGGATAGGTGATGATCTTCTTGCCCTGGCCATCATAGAGCTCTTGCGCGATTTCCAGCGTTTTAGCCGCCGACCAGCCGAATCGCGACGAGCAGAGTTTCTGCAGCGAGGGGAGATCATGCAGCTTAGGTGGGCTTTGTCTCTTGTCCTCGACGCGCACGCCAAGGCGGCCCTCGAAATTTTCAGCGGTCTTTGCGACGGTCTCGGCAATCTCGCACTTGAGGATCTTCTCATTTGGCGCATGGCGCATCTTGAATTCGCCTGCGGCCACCTTCGCCGTAGCGACAATCTCAAAATAGGTAATCGGCACGAAGTTCCTGATTTCCAGTTCGCGCTTGCAAACGATCGCCAGCGTCGGCGTTTTTACGCGGCCCACGCCGATCACGCCTCGGGCGCCCTGTCCCAGGATCACGGTCGCCGTGCGGGTTAGGGAGAGATTATAAATCTGGTCGGCCTGCCGGCGCGCCACGGCGGCAGCGTACAGGCGGGCGTACTCGGAATTGGGTTTGGCGCTGCCGAAAGCATCGCGGATGGTCTGGGAATCCTGCGCCGTGAACAGCACCCGCATCACCTCACCGCGATACTTATAATGTTCGAGGATCTCCTGGCCGATCAGCTGGCCTTCGCGATCGCAGTCGGTGGCGAGCCAGACCCGCTTGGCCGTCCGTAGCGCTTCTCGAATGGCCGCCAGCTTGGCGGCCTTGTTGCCGCCCACCGCGGGCCGTGTGCCGTAAAGCCCTTCGGGTCGTAGCAGGATCGGCGTCCAGCGTTTCCACGCGGGGTCCGCTTCCTCTGGCTCCTGCAGGTCGATCAAATGGCCTTCGGCCGGGAGGATATTGCCGTAGCGAGAGCCCACCGCTGCGCGGACGTCTTTTGCCTGGCTGGTTTTCTCGGTGATGACGATTTGATCGGCCATGGCGGGCTCTTTTGTGAGATTCGATTCGACACCTCAGTGACAAGAACATATAGAGAACACGTGGCCGCCGCAAGCCGCGGATTGACTGGTTTGCATCAAGCAGACAAGCCCTGGGGGGAGCCTATGGCCTTCGGAAAATGCCTTCGCCGCGAACGTGAGCGGCAGGACATGACGCTCACCGAACTGGCGCGTCGGGTAGACGTTTCCATCGCCTATCTGTCGCGCATCGAGCGCGAACGGGAGAATCCGCCGCCGGATCATCTGGTATCGGCGCTGGCCCGCGCTCTGGATTTGCACCAGGACGACCTGTTCGCCGCAGCCAAGCGGCTTCCGCCGGATCTGCGGGCGCGCACCCAGGATGTCATTGCCGTCTACCGGCAGCAGGCCGCCCGGAGGGCAAGTCGATGACGCTCGCGGTTACTTATGCCCATGACCGCTCCAGCCGCGAGCCGCGTCCCATGAAGGCGCAGCAGATCTGGAGCGTCGCCGACCAGGTACGCCGGCAACTCGTGCCGAGCCGCCCAGTTGCCTGTCTCGATCTCGAACGGCTGATCCGGGCCGCCGGCCGCATGATGGTCAATGGCATCGCCATCGCGACGCACTGGGATTTTGAGCGCAGCGTCCATGATGGACGGGGGCGTGAAGCGCTGGGCGTGACGGAAGCTGATCCGGCCTTGCCGGGTATCGTGCTGATAAGCCTGAACGCCAAGCTGATCGCGGAGCGGGAGTATCTAAAACGCTCGACGCTGGCCCATGAGTTCGGTCATGCCGTGTTCGATGGCCCCTCGATGCTGCGCCAGGCGGGCAAGCCGGCGTTCGCCATGGTGACTCCCAACGAGGGTCATCTGGCCGCGGCGTCGCGCGGCCGCGGCGGAATGGACTGGCGGGAGTTTCGTGCCAACGAGTTCATGGGCGCCCTGTTGGCGCCGCGGGCGCTGCTGCATCGCGAACTGGTGCGTCGCGCGATTGCCCTGCGGCTGCCGCTCCGAAACGCCGGCGAGGGCGAACCCGTGCTGCGCCCCGGCGGAGATCCGATCCGGGTCGAGGAATTGCTGCTCGATCTAGCCGAGCGCTTTAGCGTTTCTTCTTCGTTCATCGAATATCGCCTGCACCGTTACGCCCTGGTTCAATAGGGGCGCGGCGGGAGCCCTCTGCTCGCCTGCGGTGTCTGCTTCACGTCAATTCATCAAGGGAGGGTGGGGTGCCGTTACCTCAGAAGCGCTGGTTCCGGATTGGCGACGTCGCCAAGCATTGGGCGATCCCGTTGAGCGACATCGAGGATTATGCCCTCGACGAGATGTTGCAGCTTTCGGTGTTCGTGGTCGACTTGCCGGCGGAGATGGGGAGCTGGGAGGGGAGCCGGGTGGGCGAAGGCCCTGCGCTGCAAGACCTGCCGATCCTAAATGGTCCGCAGCCGTTGCAGCGCAGCAGCCTGCTGGAAATCTTCCGCGACGGGCAGGCCGAGGTGCGGGCGTTTCGAGCCGCCCAGCCGAACACTTATCTGCACGTGAGATCCGATGTGCGGGAGATGGTCGTGCGCCGCGATGATCTGATCGTCACGCGCGAGGAGCGGGATCGCTTCGAGCGGGAACATGGAAAGGTATCTGGGCCCGGCGCACCGCCGGCAGCGGCGGATTTCTGGCACAGCGAGGATTTCACCAGCGTCCGTTTGGACAGCGAGTGGCACAGGTTTGGCCCCAAGCAGGCGGCGGTGTTGTGTCTGTTGAAAGCGGCCGGCGAGACAGACAATCCCTGGTGCGACGGCAAACGACTGCTCGACGATGCCGACTCGTCAACCATGCGACTGCTAGACCTGTTCAAACGCAAGCCAGCGTGGCGGCAGTTGGTGCAGGCTGATGGTAAAGGTCGTTATCGGCTGCATGCTGCCCTGCTGTCGCCGGAGCGGCGGCGCATTCGCCTCTTCCGAAAAGTAGGGTTTGCTGCAACGAAGGTGGTCAGCGCGACAGGCGAGGAAGTTATCTACAACCGGTAACGCGCCGTCCCACCCCGCGTACCACTCTGTCCCCCTCTGTCCCACCCCCTGTCCCCCTCTATCCCACCCCTGGTCCCACCCCCCAGCACCACGACATCCCACCCATCGATGATCGATGCTTATCCCGTCAGCAAACGAGGGCGGGATCGAGGCGATGGAACTGTCGGAATGCTTCAGCGAGAAGTTGCTCGCACGGCGCTGGGGCCTCAGCCACCGGACGCTAGAACGCTGGCGCCATGACGAAATCGGCCCGGCCTACCTGAAGATCGGCGGACGGATCGTCTACCGGCTCTCCGACATCGAGGCCTACGAGGCGAGCCGGCAGCGCAACGTGATTGTTCTTGCGTCACAGGCCGCCGGGGCGCCGCGATGAGTGCTGCCCGCCTAGAAGCTCTGCTGCCGCGTCGCCAGAGCGAGATCGATCTGCTTGCCTGGGTCGGTCAGGCCGCAGCCGGCGACGTCCTCGAATATCATCAAGGCTTTTTAGCGCTCGACCGCTCGTCCCACGGGGACGCGTTCAGGGAGCGTGACCGCGCGGCACTCGGACGGATTGCAGACCAGGCCATGCGATTGGCCGAACACGGGTTTGTGCACCTGCTGCAGCGCCGGGTCCGCAGCGAGCGGTTCAGCTACCTGGCGATCGCCAGGCCACGCGCCGTTTCAAGCCCGCTGTCGATTTCAACGCTCATCCCTGAGGAGAAAGCCTGATGTCTGGATTAACAAACCGGCCGACGTTGGACGGCATACGCATGCTGCCGATCAGCGACATCGCTGCGTTGCCCGCCGAGCATCTTGCCTTGCTGCAGGAAGACGCAGCGGCTGCGCTCGAAGCCAGCAAGAAGGCCAAGGACTGGATCGATGGCGCCATCGCGCTGCGCTTCGCTGACCACGCCCAGTCGCTGCGTCGCGAGGCCGGCAAGGATACGGGCACCGTCCGGTTTGAGCAGGATGCCGTGACCGTCGTGGCCGACCTGCCCAAGCGCGTCGACTGGGATCAGACGCTGATTGCCGGGGTAGTCGAGCGCATCCGCGCTGCCGGCGACGATCCCACCCAGTACGTCGACATCGCCATCAAGGTGCCGGAGCGCAAGTACACCGCCTGGCCGGAGAACATCCGTGCCGCCTTCGCACCGGCGCGCACCGTCAGGACCGGCAAGCCGAGCTTTATTCTCACCCTCAAGGAGCACCCGTAATGGCTATCTCACTTGCGTCCCTGCAATCGACGACGGCGTTGTCGCCACCGCGCGTTCTGGCCTACGGCGTTGCCGGCGTCGGCAAGACGACGTTCGCCACCAGCGCACCGGGCGTCGTCGTCGTGCCGACCGAAGACGGCCTCGGGACCATCAAGGTCCCGCACTTCCCGCTGGCGCGCAGCTTCGACGCGGTGATGGAGGCGCTCGCGGCACTCTATAGCGAGGCCCACGACTACAAGACCGTGGTGATCGACAGCATCGACTGGCTCGAGCCGCTGGTGTGGCAGCGGGCCTGCAAGGACAACAACTGGTCTTCGATCGAGGAGCCCGGCTACGGCAAGGGCTATATCGCGGCCCTCGGCCTGTGGCGGCAGTATCTCGACGGGCTGAACGCGCTGCGCGACGAGCGCGGCATGACGGTGATTCAGATCGCCCACACCGACATCAAGCGCTTCGATAGTCCCGAGCACGAACCCTACGACCGCTACGTCATCAAGCTGCACGCCCGCGCCTCGGCCCTGCTGCAGGAGCATTCCGACGCGGTGCTGTTCGCCAACTACCGCATCAGCACCGTCAAGTCCGACGTCGGCTTCAACAAGAAGGTGACCCGGGCGCTCGGGAGCGGGGAGCGCGTTCTCTACACCGCCGAGCGTCCCGCTTTCCTCGCCAAGAACAGATACGGCCTGCCCGACATGCTGCCGCTCGACTGGCAGGCCTTCGCCGCGGCGATGCCGCAATCCTGAGCCCCGACACAACAGGAGACTGACATGGCAAACCTCGGAGCCACTTTCGACGCCACCGGCGTCGAGCCCACCCAGACGCTGGAGGTGCTGCCACCTGGCAAGTATCCCGCGCAGATCGTCAACAGCGACCTCCGCCTGACCAAGGACGGCATGGGCCAGTACCTTTTCCTCGAGATCGATGTGCTGGAGGGGCCGTATCAGGGGCGCAAGCTGTTCGACCGGCTCAACCTGGTCAATGCCAACACCCAGACGGTCGAGATTGCCCAGCGCGCCCTCTCGGCGATCTGTCACGCCACCGGGCGCCTACAAGTCCAGGACAGCGAGGAGCTGCACCTCATCCCCTTCATGGCCGTGGTGCAGGTCCAGCCACCGAAGAACGGCTACGGCGAGAGCAACAAGGTTCGCTACCAGCCGCTCGAACGGGCGTCGCAGCCAGCGGCACCGCAGCCGCAACGCATCGCCGCGCCGCAACCGGCGGCAACGCCTGCGCCCCAGCCGCGTCCCGCGGTGGGCGGGTTCGCGTCGGCGCCCTGGAAGCGCTCGGCCTGACGTCACCCATGAACACCGCCGCGGGCGTGCTGCCCGAGGCTCATCGGCGGCGGTGTCCTGACCTGAATATCTGGAAGACAGACATGGACCTGAACATCACTCCCCAGACGCTTTCCAAACCGCGCACACGTCTTGCCGAGATCGACGATGCCATGGCCGCCATCAGGGCCCAGATCGCGGCCAGCGATCTGCAGCGCCAGGCGAGCCGCAAGCCGATCGATCCGCGCTGGTTCCACCGCGCCAAGACCGCACTGCGTCACCTGCAGCGCGAGAGGGCCGAACTGGTCCAGCAACCCCGGCCGCGCAGGGAGTCGCTGAAAGACTGCGTGATCGCCGTGCTGCGCGAGCGCCACGACGAGACCGGCTGGTCCGCCATCATCGCCGAGGCCCACCGGCGTGCCGACGGGGAGGGCCTGTGATGGCCGTGCTGCCGGATCCTCCGACGCCGACGCTCGCCGCCATTTATGCCGCCTATGAGGCGGAGCGGGGCGACGGGTTCCGCGAACATCTCGGGGCCTCGCTGATCGGCAAGTCGTGCGAGCGGGCGCTCTGGTACGACTTCCGCTGGGTGACGCGGGCGCGCTTCCCCGGGCGCATCCTCCGCCTGTTCGAGACGGGTCAGCTGGAAGAGGCGAGGCTGGTACGCAACCTGCGCGCAACCGGCGCCACCGTGCTCGAGGTCGATCCCGAGAGCGGCCGCCAGTGGCGGGTCGAGGCCCACGACGGTCACTTCGGCGGCTCCCTCGACGCCGTCGCTATCGGGCTGCAGGAGGCGCCGAAGACCTGGCACGTGGTCGAGTTCAAGACGCACTCGGCCAAGAGCTTTCGCGACCTCGTCGCAAAGGGGGTTACCTTCTCCAAGCCGCAACACTGGGCCCAGATGCAGATTTATATGCATCTCACCGGCATCACCCGGACGCTCTACATGGCGGTCTGCAAGGATACGGACGATCTGCACATCGAGCGGGTCAATGTCGATGCCGCCGCGGCCGGGCGTCTGCTGGAGAAGGCGCGCCGTGTCATCGCAGCCAAACGTCCTCCGGCTCGCATCTCCGAAGATCCCGCGTGGTGGGAATGCCGGTTCTGCGATCACCACGCCACATGCCACGCGGGCGCTCCGGCAGAAATTAATTGCAGGACCTGCCTGCACGCAACGCTGGTCGAGGGCGGCTGGCACTGTGCACGCTTCGACCAGGCGCTCGATCGTGCCGCCCAGCACCGCGCCTGCCCAAAGCATCTGTTCATTCCTGACCTCGTGGCCGGACAAGTGACCGACGCTGGCGACGATCATGTCGTCTATCGGATGGCCGACGGAACGCAATGGGTGAACGACGCCCGGGATGGTGCGCCATGCTGAGCCTACGCCCCTATCAGCAGGCGGCCGTCGCGGCGATCTACAACTACTTTGCCGAGAAGGACGGGCATCCGCTGGTCGTCATCCCAACGACTGGCGGCAAGTCGATCGTGCTGGCTTCGTTCATCCAGGGCGTGCTGCAACAGTGGCCCGACCAGCGCATCCTCGTGGTCACCCATGTGCGCGAGCTGATTGCCCAGAACCATGCCGAGATGATGGGCCTGTGGCCCGATGCGCCGGCGGGCATCTATTCGGCCGGCCTCGGCAAGCGCGAGATCGGTGCACGGGTGCTGTTCGCGGGGATCCAATCGATCCATCGGCGCGCCTACGAGATCCAGCAGTGCGATCTGGTGCTGATCGACGAGGCTCACCTTATTCCCCGGGCCTCCGACACCATGTACCGGCGCTTTCTCGACACGCTGGGCAGAATCAACCCGCAACTCAAAGTGATCGGCTTTACCGCGACGCCCTATCGGCTCGACAGCGGGCTGTTGCACCAGGGCGACGAGCGGCTGTTCACCGACATCTCCTATGAGGTCTCGATCCGCGACCTTATTGACCACGGCTACCTCTGCCCGCTGATCAGCAAGGCAACCGATCTGACCCTCGACGTCGGTGGTGTCGGCAGTCGCGGCGGCGAGTTCATCCCGGGACAGCTACAGGCAGCCGTCGATCGCGAGTCGATCACCCGCGCCGCCATCGACGAGATCCTGGCCTATGGCGAGGGCCGTAAATCCTGGCTGGCGTTCTGCTCCGGCGTCGAGCACGCCACCCATGTCGCCGAGGCCCTGCGTGAGCGCGGCGTGAGCTGTGCCACGATCTTCGGGGACACGCCCGCTGCAGAGCGGGACCGCATTATCTCTGCCTTCAAGAGGGGAGAGATCAGGGCGCTTGCCTCGATGGGCGTGCTGACGACCGGCTTCAACGCCCCGGCGGTCGATCTGATCGCCATGTTGCGGCCCACCAAGTCGGCCGGTCTTTATGTCCAGATGGCCGGTCGCGGTACCCGTCTGGCGCCCGGCAAGGAGGACTGCCTGGTGCTGGACTTCGCCGGCAACGTCGCCCGGCATGGTCCGGTCGACGCGGTAAGGCCGAAGCGGCCGGTCGAGGCTGAGGGGATTGCGCCAACCAAGGTCTGCCCGGATTGCGACAGCATCCTGGCGGCAGCCGTACGGCAGTGTCCCGACTGCGGCCACCAGTTCCCGCCGCCAGAGATCAAGGTCGCGTCGACTGCCAGCACGCTGGCCATCCTGTCCAATGTCCGCTCGCAGTGGGTCGAGGTCACCGAGGTCACCTACAGCCGGCACGACAAGCCAGGCAAGCCGCCGTCGCTGCGGGTCGACTATTTCGGTGGGTTCGTCCGCCACAGCGAGTGGGTGTGCTTCGAGCATACCGGCTACGCCCGGCAGAAGGCCGTCACCTGGTGGCAGGCCCGCAGTGCCGAGCCAGTGCCCGCCACTGTCGCTGCGGCGCTGGGTAAGACGGGCAACCTGTCGACGCCAACTGCCATCTTCGTGCGTCCGAGCGGGCGCTACACCGAGATCGTCAACTATAGGTTCCAGCCATGCACCCAGGGCTCTGCGCCGTCTGCCACCGCGAGCCCCGCGGGTTCGGCTGGTTCGATGCGCGCTATCGCGTCAGCGACGCGCGGCGCGACACCAGCTACCGGCAGCTTTGCTCGATCCCCTGCCAGGACCTCTGCCACCGGAGGCGCGGCATGATCGATCCGACACCGAACGAACGCGCCGCGATCCTGCACGGCGGCGACATGGCCGGCGAGTATCTCGACAGCCTGGGCAAAAGCGATCTCGCCCTGTTCAGCAGCGAAGAGTGGCAGGCCCTGCTGGAGGTCATCGTCACCGGCTATTGCGACCGCCTGCGCGATCTTGCGGGGCGGGATCGGGGCCGGCTTGACGGCATGGCCGACGAGGTGCCGTTTTGAGCGCCGTCGCCAGCTTCATGGCGCGGTTCGGCGCCCGCCTCGTGGCCAATGGCTATCCCATCATCCCAATCCAGCCCGGGACCAAGAAGCCGGGCTGCCATCGCGGCGGCGGCTGGCGCGACTATCCCGCCTGGACTCGGCATGCCGCGCGCGCCACGACCGATCTCGAACTCCAGCTCTGGAGCGCCTGGCCCGACGCCGGCATCGGCATCGTGGGCGGCGCCGTGGCCGCGGTCGACATCGATATTGCCTACGATGCCGAGCTGGCGCTTCGCATCGAGCAGCTCGCCCGTGAGCGGCTGGGCGACACGCCGGCGCTGCGCATCGGCCGGGCGCCCAAGCGGCTTCTCGTTTATCGCGCCATAGAACCGTTCAAGGGCATCAAGCGGCATCCGCTGGAGGTGCTCTGCCTCGGCCAGCAGTTCGTGGCCTACGCGGTGCATCCCGCCACCAACCGCCCCTATGACTGGCCGGAAGAGAGCCTTGCCGATCTCGATCTCGCTAGCCTACCGGCGATCACGGAAGAGCAGGCGCGGGCGTTCCTGGACGAGGCCATCGCCCTGCTGCCGCAGGCGCTGCGTCCGGCAGAGCTCACGGCGCGGCCGTCAAAGGCCCCACGGGGCGGGCATGTGCAACAGGGCACGCCCGACGCGGTGCAGGCTGCGCTTGACCACATTCCCAACGCCGATCTCGACTACGACAGCTGGGTGCGCATCGGCCTGGCCATCAAGGGCGCCATCGGGGAGGCAGGGGCAGAGCTGTTCGCCGCCTGGTCGGCGCAATCGGCCAAGGACGTGGCCGAGTTCACGGCGAAGACCTGGGCCGGCTTCCGTCCCACCAGCATCGGCGCCGGCACGATCTACCATCTCGCCATGGAGCGCGGATGGAAACCGGATGCCGGCCTCGCGCTGGACGGCGCCGCGCCGCGCACCGCCGTGCATCCGGCGGCGGGCATGCTGGCGAAAATCGGCAGCAGCCCGGCAGTGCCTCCTCCAGAGGCGGATCCGTTCAAGCTCGTCATTCCCGATGGTCTCGTGGGGGAGCTCACGCGCTACATGGTGTCCACGGCGCGCAGGTCGCAGCCCATCCTCTCGCTCGGCGCGAGCCTCTGTGCGATCGGCTCGCTGATGGGGCGCAAGTACCGCACCGAGAGCAACCTGCGCAGCAACCTGTACATCGTCGGTGTCGCCGATTCCGGCTCGGGCAAGAATCACAGCCGCGAGGTCATCAACGAACTCTTCGTGGCTGCCGGTCTCGTCGATCATCTCGGTGGCAACAAGATCGCCTCCGGCGCGGGTCTTCTTACGGCTGTGCATCGCCAGCCGGCGATCCTGTTCCAGATCGACGAGTTCGGCATGTTCCTGGCAGCGGCAGCAGACCGGCGTCGCAGTCCTCAGCACCTCACGGCAATCCTCGACAACATGACGGAGCTGTACACCGCGGCAGGCAGCGTCTTCCTGGGTGCCGAATACGCCAACCGCGATGGCCACAACGAGCGGCGCGACATCAACCAGCCTTGCCTGTGCGTGTATGGCACGACGACGCCAGTAAACTTCTGGAATGCACTGCAGGGCTCCAACGTCATCGACGGGTCGCTGGCGCGGTTCATTATCGTGCCGACCGAGGACGACTATCCGGAGGAGAACCCGGATACCGGGATCCGGGTGCCGCCCGCGAGCCTGGTCGACGGACTTCGCCTCGTCGCTGCCGGCGGTGGGCGGCAGACCGGCAACCTGGCCGGCAGGACGGCCGGACCGGAAACCGCAGTCGATCCCATGGTCGTGCCCATGCAGGCCGGCGCGAAGGATGCCTTTCGCGAGCTCAGCCGTGAGATTACCCGGGAATTGCGCGAGGCGCGTGGCACGGCCTTCACCGCCATCCTCGCCCGCATAGGTGAGAATGCCCAGAAACTGGCGCTGATCCGGGCCGTTGGTATAGATCCCGTGGCGCCCGCCGTCAGCAGCGAGGATGCCGAGTGGGCGATCGGGCTGGTCCGGCACTACGCCCTGCGCACCATGACCGCGGTCGAGCGTCACGTCGCCGACAACGAAACGGAGCGCAGTCACAAGCGCGTGCTCGAAATCATCCGCAGTGGTGGTGGGGACGATGGCCTGGGTAAGAGCGAGCTCACTCGCCGGACCCAGTTCGTCGACAAGCGCCAGCGCGACGAGATCCTGGCGACGCTGTTGGAGGCCGGGCTGGTGACGATGGCAATGCGGTCGACAGCTACCAAACCAAGTCTGTCCTACCGCGCGGTGGAGGCGAGGCAATGATCGCGAGAACCTTCAACGCGCGAAGAAATACCTCAAGCTGCAAGAGTGCCGACAAGCGCTTGATACGAGACGAGAAATCGAATTCTTCACATTCTTCAATTTTTCAAGGGGGGTATGGGGGAGAATGAGGGGGGAGCAGAAGCGAGATGCGAGTCAGATACCTGTATGTATTATTTGAATAATTAGATTTAACGTAGTGTTTACGGGTCTCGAACGCCTTCGGCCCTGTTTGAAGTATCCTTGAAGCTTTGAAGAAGCTGGCTGCGCGGGCACGACCCGGCGCCAGATCGAACCGGATCCGATCCCTCAAGGTTCGGGCGAGAGCCGCCTCCTTCGCCGGACGCCGCGATCGCCCCGACCACCCCGAACCTCGAGGAGGTCGTCATGTCCGTTGTTCAGGCGCAGCCGCGCCGCAACTCTGCAGGAGGTTGCTGCGCGCCAGGCGCACCGCCACCTGTACAATCCATTCTCGCCCTCGACCTCGGCACCACCACCGGCTTCGCGCTCCGCGGCGCCGACGGCGCCATCACCAGCGGCACGGCGGAGTTCCGGCTCGACCGCTGGCAGAGCGGCGGCATGCGCTTCCTGCGCTTCAAGCACTGGCTGACCGAGATCAAGCACCAGGCCGGCGGCGTTGACCTCGTCGTCTACGAGCAGGTTCGCCGGCACGCCGGGGTCGACGCGGCGCACGCCTACGGGGGCTGGCTCGCGATCCTGACGGCGTGGTGCGATCACCACAGCATCGCCTACCAGGGCGTGCCCGTCGGCACGATCAAGCGGCATGTCACCGGCAAGGGCAACGCCGACAAGGCCGCCGTCATCGCCGCCATCCGTGCCCGCGGCTTCAATCCCGCCGACGACAACGAGGCCGATGCGCTGGCCATCCTGCTGTGGGCCACGGAGACGCAGGGAGGCGTGCGATGAGTACCGACGGCATCCTGAAGCACGCGGCCGATGTCCTGGCGGAGCGCAGCAAGACCTACGGCGAGCCCGACAAGGCGATGGCGGCAATCGCGGCGCGCTGGTCGCTCACGCTGGGCCACCCCGTCACGCCGGCCGAAGTCGTGCTCTGCATGATCGATCTCAAGCTGACGCGCCTGGCGCGCGATCCCAGGCATCAGGACTCGATCCTCGATATCGCGGGCTACGCCGCCGTCCTGCACGAGGTGACGAAATGATCGCGCGGAATTACTTCGGGCGATCCTTGCCGAACAGCGAGGTTCCAGCGAGGCCGCGTTGCCCGACCCGGGGCCGCAACGGCTTCTGGAATAGGCGGGTCAGGTGCGTTTTGGGGCTGACCTGCTCGGCGCCTGGGATGACCAGCTGGCTTCCGTCCTTGGCATATCTGGCTTTGGGAGCAGGGCGCGGCTTTTCCGTTCCTGGAATGACCAATTGCTGCCCAGCCGGCGTGCGCTCGACATTGAAACGTTGTCCGGCCATCGCGCGTCTCCCCACACGTCACCCCAGCCTGGAAGCGAACCACGCCGTGGGCGTCACGACAATCAAGGAAACCCGCCAATGAAGTGGGCACCCAAAGGATTCGGTGGAGAACGCAGGCCCCCGGAACATATCAAGCGCGAAGGCTGGCAGGCCCAACGCGTGCTGGTCATCGAAGCCGACGACGAGCGGCTGACCTGGCCGGAGCGCGAGCTGGTCCGCCAGCTGGGCGAGAAACTGTACGGGCAGAAGCCGACGCGACAGGAGAGCCGCCATGAATGACTGGACACCCGAGATGGTCGAGGAGCGGCTGATCGAGGCAGCGTTGGTGCTGCGGCGTCTGCCGGCACCCCGCAAGCAGGGCTACTTCAGCACCTGGCCAACGATGTTCGTCGAGTTCGGCGATCTCGTGGGGCAAACGCCGGAGCCGATGCGGCCGCCGCCGCCCTCGGCTGCTGCGATCAGCCAGATGGAGGCGACGCTCGGCTGGATGCCCTGGCTCGAGCCGATCGACGCGAAGATCGCGTGGCTACGGGCCAGCGGGACGCGGTGGAAGGAAATCTGCTGGGAAGTCGGCCTGGCACGCGCTGCGGCGCACGAGCACTGGCTCTACGCGCTCTGCGTCATCGCGTGGCGGCTGAACGGCAGGGACCGGCTGAAGCACATTGGCAGGCGTCGGTTGATTGCGCGGGTCCGCTTTGGAGCCGTAAGCGGCGGTTCTCCGTAGTGGGCAGTATTGACGCGATGGGCCACGAGGAGACGTCGCGCGTTACTCGATCACCTCGTCAGCAAGAAATGTCGGCGGCACAGTGATGCCGAGGCGCTTCGCGGTGCCAGAATTGACGACGAGGACGAACTTGCTCTCTTGTTCGATCGGAAGGTCGCCCGGCTTCTCTCCGCGCAGAATTCTGCCCACATATATACCGGCGCGACGAAAGCCGTCGTTCACGTCGGTGCCGTAGGTCATCAAGAGACCCGCACGGGCAAAATCGGGATAGGGCCCGACAGCCGCCTTCCCTGCCACTTGGATCGCCTTTGCCGTCCGTACAAAATTGGCGCCCAGCAGCGGCTCGCCCGAGACATACAGCGCATCCACGCCGTCCCGAGTGGTCGCCGTGACGGCAGCCTCAACTTCGTCGATTGTCCAGACCGGGTAATGCACGACCTCGAAGCCCAGACGGTCCGTGATGCCCTGAAGCGCATCGAGTTCCGCGAGGGCCAAGGGGCCTGTCTTACTCCCGAGGAAGCCAAGCCGTTTGAAGTTTGGCACCAATTGGCGGAGCAAATCGATGCGCTTCTGGGTCATCGCCCCATCCTCGCCACCACGCGTCATGACATTCCCCGTCACGTTTCCGCCCGGACGCGCATAGTTGTCGACCAATCCAAGCTTGATGGGGTCGGCGGCAATTGCAGTAAAGACGTGAGGCGTTTCGGGCAGAAGCTTCTTTACAAGAGGTGCTACGCCTCCCGAGACGATAACGCGAGGATTCAGCCCGCCCAGTTCCGAGATAAGCCCCGGCAATCGAGCGTATGCGCCGTCGCCATAGCGCGCGACGAGCGTGTAGTTGACACCCTCGACGAAGCCCGCCTCCCGCAGGCCGGTACGCAGGGCATCGATCCTGGGAGACGCTTGGGTTGTTGAACCGGGGAAGACCGCGGCGACAAGCGGCGATTCGCGTTGAGCAAACGCAGGCCACGCCTGAATGGTCACCGACATCCCGAATAGTCGGGCGAATTGCCGTCGCTTCATGTCCTTGCCCCCGCGCTGACCCCGTCCGCATCCTAACCGTATCAGGAGTTCAATTCGACTGGCAGTCCACTTGGGACACTCGCGTCGATTTTGTCATGTCCGCCGATGTCCGGTTCGCGGCCATTTACGGACCGATCGACTGGCCGTTGCCAGCGCTTTGTCGTGTGCCGCTGGCGGTGGAAGGAGGAAGTCGGCCTAGCACGCGCCGCGGCGCACGAGCACTGGCTATACGCGCTCTGCGTCATCGCGTGGCGCCTGAACGGCAGGGACCGAGTGAAGCACCTCGGCAGGCGGCGGCTCATTGCGCGGGTCCGCTTTGGGGCTGTAAGCGACCGTCCTGCGTAGTGGGTGGTACTGACGCGATGGGCCAAGGGCGGAAATGGCGCGGCGTCCGCGTCGAGCCTTCGGGTAGGACACACCTGTCGGGTAGGAGTATGGTAGAGATAACACTTCACGAAAATCTGTACCGCCTGCGGGGAATGATGGGATGACGCGTCCCCTTGGCAATCGAGCGAAGCGGCGGGCGCTTTTTCTCGGCGCGGGCTTCGTGCTGGCCGCATGGCCCTTCGCCGCTGATGCGCAGCAGCCCGGAAAGCTGCGCCGGGTCGGCTTCATGCGCGTGGGTGCGCCGCCGCCGGGATTCATCGAACCGTTCCGCTTCCAGCTGCGGGTGCTGGGCCTTATCGAGGGGCAGAACCTCGCAATCGAGTTCGGCCTGGCGGAGAATGCCGCCCAGCTGCCGGATGTCGCCAAGGACCTTGTCAGCCGCAAGGTCGATGTGATCGTCGCCTCGGGAACGCCGTCGGTCGTACCGGCGAGGAACGCTACGTCTGCGACGTCAATCCCGGTGGTCTTCGTCGCCGCATTGGATCCCGTTGCGGCAGGTGTCGCCAAGAGCCTCGCACGGCCCGGCGGCAACGTCACCGGCGTGAGTGCCGTCTTCGCCGATGTGACAGGCAAGCGCGTCCAGCTCCTCCGGGAGTTGCTTCCACAGCTCTCGCGCACCGCGGTGCTGGTGCGGGCCGGCAGTCCGGCCACGGCCCAGTACGTGCGGGAAGCTGAGTCTGCCGCTGCGAAGCTGCGCATGGAGCTGCATGTCCTCGCGGTACGCGATCCCAGCGAACTTGAGGCGGCGTTCGGTAGTTCACACCGCGCGAGCGCCCTGCTCGTCGCGGACGATGCCATGTTCACGGCACACAGGGGTCGGATTGCCCAGCTGGCGCTGAAGCACAGGCTGCCTTCGGCATATGGTTTCAGCGAGATGGTCGAGGTCGGCGGCCTGCTTGCCTATGGACCGCACTACGGAGACCTCTATCGACTGGCTGCCGTCCAAGTGCACGAGATCCTGAAGGGTGCGAAGCCGGCCGATCTGCCCATCGAGCAACCCACCAAGTTCGAGCTCATCATCAACCTGAAAACGGCAATGGCACTTGGTCTGGAAGTGCCGCCTTCCATCCTCGCTCGTGCCGACGAGGTGATCGAGTGAGCGGGTCCGTCACGACTGCTTTGGGTCGCGTCGAATTTGTCATGTCTGCGAAATGTCTGGTTACCCGCGCGGCTTGACGTACTGCCACCCCGTGCCCTGACACACAGCGCAGTGCCCTGCAGTGCCGTTGCCATTGTCTTTACAACGTCGACACGTCACCCAGTATTCAGGGTCGCTTGCGACAAGGTAGACGCCGTTACATCGCCGGCGGGCGATGCTTCGTCCGCACGGCCATCCGATATCGGCACGCGCGGTGGTGAAGGCACTGCATCCGGAACAGATGGCGACCGGCTTGGGCAATGAACTGTTCATAGTGAGACTATAGCCGCGCGCACTATCAGTGCGGAGTCTTCCCGTCCTCGACGAGGAAGATTTCGATGCCTTCTTCCTTGATGACTGACATGACTTCTTCAAGCGCGGCAGTGTCGGATGCAAATGTCTCCGTCCAAACCGTGCTGCCGCCACTTTCATCTTCTACTTCCAGGATCCAGTCACCTTCGTCTTCTCCGCGATAGATAAGAACCTCGACCGTGGTTCGGTTGCGCTTGATGCATCTGCACAGCGGCGAGTAAATAATTTCGGGATCGTCGTCCATGATGAAGGCTAACCCGAGGTCCCCTGCATCCGAACTATCGAAAATGTCACATGGCCGTGCCAAGGCCGCACTCAAACACAAGCGTCAGGGATTCACCAACATCCGGGTCATCCCCGCAGCCAGTGTTCCGTAGTGTCCTCCTCCGGTAGTGGTACAGTTTGGAGACTGCAGCGGCGGCGGTCAGGTCGTGGGCGTATAGACGCGCCGGCAAGCGCTATAGGAATAGGTCAGGTAGAACGGGCGGGGTCCGCTGCCCGGAGCGAGCGTTACGTAGAACTCTCGCTTCTTGCCGTCTTTGCCGACAACCCTTCCAGAACCATCAGGCAGCAACCCCTTCAGATCGACCGTGAATGAATGGTTCGGAATTGGGCTCGTACTTGCAAAAGTGAGCGTGTTCCCATTTATGTTGACCTGCCCGTCAGCCCGCCCGACCCATTCCGGCATGGGAATCGTACCGCCACCGCAGTAGGGCGAAATGCCATCCTCCAGTGTGCCAACGGCAGCCCACGTCGTGTCTGTCGAGATGGAGGTGGCGGCGCCAGAAATGTGAGAAGCACCCGCTAGCCCGACGAATGCCGCGAGAAACAATCCTAGCCTCATCATCGCCTCCACTGGCTCGGTAGCCATGGGGCATATCAACCCATGGGGCTGGGTTCGTCAAAGCAAACGTCGCCTACTGAACCGCCTCCCATTCTTCAAGCACATTCACAATGTCGGCCATCTCCCAAAGCTTGGGCGTAACGTTCGCCGCCATCGCGGGCGTCATCTTTAACGTCTGATAAATGCGCACGAAATTGTAGTGCATGAAGTAGATCAACATCATGTGGTTGTGGCTCGCGGCCTTCTTTGAAAAGCCGTTCGTCAAACGCGTGGCGCGGCGAAAGTTGCTCCGATCTCCCCGATGCGGCACTGTTGCCGCGATGGCATCGTCAAACCTGTCGAACGCCACGTCGAGGCCGGGTTGGCGCCGGTGAAAGAACCACCAGCGCCGCCCAGGGTCACGCTGCCGAGAAATCTGTCGGCGACGCTGCGAGGCCTGGAAGACGTCGAACTCGAAACGCTGCAGCGCGAAGTTGCCGCAGAGATCAAACGCCGAACCTCGGCAAAGCCCGCGCAGACGGTCGCAGAAGTACCGCCGCCTCAGGCGGTATCGCCGGCGAAGCTCGCGGCAGCCGAGGTGCCGACGGGTAAGGCTAACCTCATCAGGGCTTCGTACCAGGCAGGTATGAAGCCCGTGGCCATCGCCCGTACGCTTCGAATTTCCCGGAGTCTGGTGGATCGGGTTCTGGGCTCGTCGGAAAAGCCAAAGCGATAAGCGGCGCTGCAGTAAGGACCGTGTGAGGCATATCGGCCGGTGCAGCCCGGAAAACTTCACTTGCAGACACTTTTCGCGCAGACGGCTTCGGCTGGGAAAGGTAGATTTCTTGCTATGCTTGCGAGAGGCGTGCGTGGGCTTCGCCCATATTCGCTTGGTGAATTGATAAGGGATCTTCAAATCGAGGTGGGGCTTGCCGGGGCTCGCTTCCTGGATAAAGATTCTTTCTCGTTCACAGAGCGAGGATAACCAGATGACAATTGAGGCCCACCTTTCGAAGCTTGAGCAACGGCATCAAGCCCTGGAAGACCAGATAGGTGATGCTCAGGCACATAGTTCATCGGACGACCTGAAGATCGCCGAACTCAAGCGTCAAAAATTGCATCTGAAAGAAGAAATCGAGCACCTGCGCCAGAGTGTGGTCGGCCGCCAGTAGGTAAACAGACTGGCGGCGAAAGCCGACGAGCCATAAACCGGCAGCCACGCATTGACGCGACCACCGGCTGATTGATCGAGCAGATGCTACTCGGCGAGCCGATGGACGCGATTGCGGTCGTCGACCTTCTGGGATTCGACCTTGAGCCCAAGCTTCTCCTTAGGCGAGACCGCGAGAGACGGCTGTGGTGCCGATCTGCCTGCTTTTCGGAGATGAGAATTGCAGGCAGTTGTGGTCGCGGATTTCTCTGCGCGAGAAGAGTCACGAAAGGACGGCAAGGACAGCGCGATCGCCGCGGTTGTCACGCGTGGACTGGACGGTGTTTCAACAAGGCATGGTCAAGCTGCGCGGCATTCGGGCAGAAGGTACGGAATTCCGTTTCTTCGACGCCGGACAGCCATTCGCGGCACCGTGGCTTGTCCGGGCACGTCGTGCAGGTCCATGTCATATCGCGCAGACCCTCATAGGGCAGTTGAGCAGCATCGATACCAAGCCGGGCGAGCATTTGGTCCAGCAGCTCCCTGGAGTCGATACATCCTGCGATCAGAGGCTCGATCTGCGAGCGCACGAGGCCGATATCCGCCAAAACAGCATCGAGGGACCCCATGGCCGCAAGCTGCTCGAGTTCGCGTTGCAGCTGCCTGCGCTTGCGCCTCCCATCGACGAAGAGAGAGATCGCTCGCGAGATATCCTGGAACGTCGTCATGACCCTTACCTCCCTTCGTCGAGGCCACATGCAAGGCCACGGCTGAAAAAGCCAACAGAGAAATCGTTTCAGGCCAAAGCACACCCACTCGATTTCCGGATGAGCCAAACTATGAAATTTGGTAGTGCGCGTCGGGAGCGGCCCAATTGGGGTCTTGCCCTACTGATGCGACCCACGGGGACCGCCCCCGGCGTGCCATTCGTGTGTTTACCGCTATGCTGATGCCCGAAAGATTGCCTCAGCAATCGTGGCGGCACTCTGCGCAGGTGGAAGCATTAATACCTCCGTGTCTAATTCTAGACAAAACAATTCAGACACGAGCCCCTATTGCTGTCAACGCTGAGCGAGATCTTGGAAGCAAAACCGGTGGCTACGAAACGACGCAGCCACCGGCTGATTGATCGAGCAGATGCTATTCGGCGAGCCGATAGACGCGACCGCGGTCGTTGGCCTTATCGGATTGGACGTCGAGTCCCAGCTTCTTCTTCAGTGCACCGGCGATGGCGCCCCTAACTGTATGCGGCTGCCAGTCGAGTGCCTTGGCGATCTCGGCGATGGTCGCGCCGTCCGGCTTCTTGAGCATGCCGATGAGTTGCGCCTGCTTGCTCTCGGCGCGAGGCGTGCTGGCCTTCGTGGCGGCGGCCTTCGGCTTGGCGGCACCCTTGGTGCGCGTGGCCTTCTTGCTGGTGCGTGCGGCGTTCTTCGACATGACGTGGACCCTTTCGATGAAACGGGTCACGACCATCGTGACCCTGCTACGGGCCCGAGCCCCGGTTGCCGGGGCAGCACGGGGCGATGACGGTTCGCGTCGCGCTATTCGGCGTGCTCGCCTTCCTTGAAGGCACTGTCTGTGATGCGCTTCAGCAGCTCGGCGTAGTGGGCAAGGGTGCCGACGTGACCCCAGTCGACCTGATCGGGCCCGACGTTGAAGTGGTCGTCGCTCAGTGCCTTGAGGCGCGCGAGCATCGTGTCGATTTCCGCCTTGTGGGCGATGTAGGCGTCGAGGGCGGTGCGGCGCATGGCGGTCTCCGTTGTTGGTGACCGCATAAGCGCTTCAATCGCGGCACGAGCCAAGCACACAAGCGGATCATTCGATTGCTTTGTTGGGAGCAACACGATCATGGGATTACAAGCGCTGCAGCCGCGCGTCGGGCTGGCGGATCTGCGCACGGCGGCCCTGCCGCCGAAGGTGGCGGACAGGTTCTACACGTCGCCGGCATGGATTGCGCTGCGTGATCGTGTTCGACGCGAAGCAGTTGGACGATGCCAGGCGCCGGGTTGCGGTCGCGCCGAGCGGCGCATGTTTGTCGATCACATCGTCGAGCTAAAAGATGGAGGCGCGCCGCTGGAGCGATCGAATTGCCAACTCCTGTGCCACGCCCACCATGCTGTGAAGACCGTGGCTGAGCGTGCCAAGCGCACGGCACGCAGGCCGGGGGGACCTTGATCCTTGGGGCCTTTGGGGCGCCCTGCCGGACGGGGGCTCACGCAGAGAATTTTTCCCGTCCGCCAATACCTCCAAGAAAAGGCCCGTTTCGGGGCCTCCAGCTGAAGGGCAACAATGACCGCTAAGAGGGCGCAAGGCCGCCGTGCCGGCGTCGGGGCCTCTGATCAGGCTACGACCAGGAGCCAGGCGCCCCAGCCGACCAGCCCGGCCCCGACGGCGTAACCCAGCCAGTGGCCCGCCGGCAACAGCTTCTCCAACAGTACATAGGCGGCGAGCCCGCCGATCCACCACAGGTTCATCACGCCGCCGAAGAACAACAACGCCATCAGGAACCAGCAGCATCCAAGACAATAGGCTCCGTGCACCAGACCCATGCGGAAGGCGCCGCCACTGCCGTCGCGCCAGTGCTCGGTAAGGAACCCGACCGGTGAGCGGCACTGACGCAGGCAGGCCTGCTTGATTGGCGTGAGCTGCCATAGTCCGGCGGCGGCCAGGATGGCGGCGCCGAGCCAGGCCGTTGTCGTCACCATCATTGCCGAAAGCAGGCCGCTGCCTTCCAGGCCCCACTGCAGGGCGGCCGCTACCGCGCTGAACCCCGCCCAGACTGCGAGATAGCCGGTAGCGAAGGTGCTTGTCGGCGCCCAGGGACGCTCGGCTGCGCGTTCGCGTCGGCTGATGCGCGCGAAGATCAGAAGAACGGGCGCCGCGCTCGGCAACATCATCGCCACCATCATCACCCACCACATGGCGAACATCAGCAGCGCGTAGGCGGGCGTCCATACCGCCGGCGTCATCACCATGTCGCGCGGCATGCGCGTCATCTCGATGGCGCTCATCTCCATGCCGGCGCCGAGCGCGACCCAAAGCCAGGAAAGGGCAATGACCGTGAGCAGCGTTGCCATCACGATCTGACGGTCACGGCGCAGCACGGCTTCGAGTACCGACGGTGCCGGCTCCGTCATTTTCGCGCGGCGGCTGTCGCTATGGCCGGCCGAATGTCTGTTTGTACTCGTCGTAGGAGTGAACCAGCCCGTTCGGACCCCAGGCGACATTGGCGAGCGAGCTGTGCCGGCGGTTGAGATCGAACTTTATCGCCCCGATACCCTTGGCGGAACCGGCGGCTCCCTCTGCCTCGTGGAACACCCAGCCGTCCGGCAACACGGTGAGTATGCGGTGCTCCTCGTTGGTCACGGGATTGCGGATCGGTTCGCTGCTTGCCCGGACAATGCCCGGCACCTCAACTCGCGCAGAGCGCTTGACCAGGTCCCATTCGAAGGTGATCGGGGTGAACTGCGGGTCCTTAATGGTCTCGACGATAACCGAGAAGATCTGGAACATCGTGCCGGCCTTCTGGTCCGCGCCGGAGAGGATATAGAACAGCGCGTCCCGCTGCGCCTCGTTTGCACGCTCGTCGATGATAGGCTGCATGACCCCCTGGCCGTGATGGATGGCGCGGGGAAAATAAAACGTGGCAACTACAGAGAGGCCGTCGAGCCTCACGCCATCGCAATGACCTTTGTCGATCTTGAACGCCACCAGCCCAGTGCAAAACCCCTGCGTCGGTTCCGCCATCGACTCGCAAGGGCAGCCGAGGTCGCAGCTGCAATACTCGACGTACTTGCCTTCGATTTTCCAGTCACGTCCCGCCATGTGATCCTCCCTCGGTTGCGGAAGCGAAAGCTTGGAACTGTCGTCGGATGCCGGCATCGCCGCGACGTCGCTACGCGAGGTCGCGGCCGGGTCTGATGAAGGAAAAGCATATCGCGGTTTCAGCGACGCGGGAAGCGACCAAAGCCCGGCCGGGACGCCTCGAGGCGAGTCGACCAACCGAGCGCCGGCCGTTCCAATTTTTGGCTTATCAACGCTGACCCCGTCCAAAGGGCCGCCATGGAAGGGCAACAATGACCGCTAAGAGGGCGCAAAGCCGCCGTGCCGGCGAAGAATCCGGCGCGGTCGCCGCGACGGAGGCCAGGTGGCCGGCCGACGCCGTGGAGCGCCGGCCCGTGGCGGCCCTGGTGCCGTACGCGCGGAACGCCCGGACCCATTCCGACGAGCAGGTTGCCCAGATCGCGGCCTCGATCCGGGAGTGGGGGTGGACGTCGCCGGTCCTGGTCGACGAGGCCGGAACGATCATTGCGGGCCACGGGCGCGTGCTGGCGGCCCAGAGGCTCGGGCTGGCCGAGGTCCCGGTGATGGTTGCGGCGGGGTGGTCCGAGGCCAAGCGGCGGGCGTATGTCATCGCTGACAACAAGCTGGCGCTAAATGCCGGTTGGGACGAGGAACTGCTGCAAATCGAGCTGGGCGAGTTGAAAGGCCTGGGCGTCGACCTCGGGTTGACCGGCTTCGGCGAACTCGAGCTGGAGAAGTTGCTGCTCGGCACCGATGGCGACGGCGACCCGGACGAAGCCCCGGAGCCGCCCGCCGAGCCGATCAGCCGTCCGGGTGACCTCTGGATCTGCGGCGAGCACCGTGTGCTGTGCGGTGACGCGACGGTCCGTGCCGACGTCGAGAAGCTGCTGGACGGCGAACTGGCCGACATGGCGTTCACCGATCCGCCCTACAACGTGAACTACGCCAACTCGGCCAAGGACAAATTACGCGGCAAGAACCGGCCGATCCTGAACGATGCGCTGAGCGAAGGGTTCGAAGCCCTTCTTTATGCCGCCAGTGCCAACATGCTGGCTGTCACCAAGGGCAGCATCTACATCTGCATGTCCTCGTCGGAACTCGACACGTTGCAGAAGGCATTCCGCCAGGCCGGCGGCAGGTGGTCGACCTTTGTGATCTGGGCCAAGAACACTTTTACGCTCGGCCGTGCCGACTACCAGCGTCAGTACGAGCCGATCCTGTACGGCTGGAAGGATGGCGCCGAGCATTACTGGTGCGGCGCACGCGATCAGGGCGATGTCTGGTTGTTCGACAAGCCGCACAAGAACGACCTGCACCCGACGATGAAGCCAGTGGCGCTGGTCGAACGCGCCATCCGTAACTCTTCGAAGAGCCGGGACATAGTGCTTGATCTATTCGGTGGCTCCGGCACGACGATGATTGCCGCCGAGAGGACGGGGCGGCGCGCACGGCTAATTGAACTCGATCCCAAGTACGTCGATGTCATTGTGCAACGATGGCAGCAGGTCGCCGGTGGCCGGGCGGCTAATGCCCAAACAGGGTTTCGCTTTCAGTAAAGTCCGCCACCCTCGGCTAATGCGCCGTTCGTCGCCACGAGGCCAAAAACCCGACCTGGCGATTCGGTTAAGCAGCGTCCTTATTTGAGCGCGTGCTGGCGTGGCGCCAGGCCTCGATCACAGACGGAGCGACAGGGGATGGTGCGCTAGACGCCCTCGACCGCCCAAATGTCGAGCACCGCCGCGTTTTCACGCAGTTTCTTCACCGGAACGTATTCGGGAGAGTTCCAGAAGGCCTTGAGTGCTTCCATAGATGGAAACTCGAATACCACCAGCCGCCGGCCATCGTGCCGACCTTCCAAGGCCTCGACTGCGCCGCCTCGTATGATGAACTTGCCACCGTGCTTCGCGATGAGCGGCACCACCGCTTTGCCATAGACTTGATATTGCGCCGGATCGCTAACCGTCATCTGGACCATCAGATATGCTGCCATTGCCCTCTCCCCTGTCGGTTGGCCGGTCGCGTTAACCACGCCAGCCGTTCAACGTAACTCAATCGTGGTCGCCGCTCGACGACCTACGCGATGTCCTCGGCATCGTAGGACGACACGCGGGCAGGGTACCGGGTGGCGGTGCTCGAAAACCATACAGGCTCTTGCTATTGGCTCGGCAGCCCTTCGACGATGACGACATTCTCTGTCGCGGCACTCAGGCGGATCGGTAGTAATTCTTGATACTCGGGCGAATCATACCAAGCACGTGCCGCCACCATGCTGGGAAATTCAATAATCAACAGTCGCGTCGGCCTCCATCCCGGCCCGTTGTTGCTTTCCCGAATTTCGAGGTTGTTGGTTCGTACGATCACCTTGCCGCCGTAGGGTACGAGCGTGTCGAAAGCCTTTGCACTGTATTGCTTCATGGCTTCTGGATCGGTTCGGGGGCCAGGGTCGAAGATCACATAAGCGGTCATTTGGCATTCCATATGATCGGCCCGTCCGGCCGAACGGGAAGATACCCTAACCCGGCCTCGCGGCTGCTTCCAATTATGGCCGTCACATCCACATTAGAAGGGAGGAAGAGAGCGTGAATCGCTCTGGACGCGGCCGGCCCTCCCATGTGCCGACCGACGACACCCGCAATCTCGTGGAATCGCTCTCGGGTTTCGGCATCCCTCAGGACGAGATCGCCCGCCTGATGGGCATCGACCCCAAGACGCTGCGCTTCCACTACGCCGACCAGATCGAGCTGGGGGGCATCAAGGCAACGGCCAAGGTTGCGCAAAACCTGTTCACCATGGCGTGCAAGCCCACCCGCGAGGGCCTGTCGGCCGCCATCTTCTGGCTCAAAGTGCGGGCGGGCTGGTCGGAGTACGCGCCGAAGCGCGTGGAGGAGCCTCTGGGCAAGAAGGAGTCTGCCGAACGTGACGCGCTGACGGCAGGCGACGGCACCGAGTGGGGCCGATTGGTGAACTGAGATGGAGCCGTGGTCGCTGGCCGTGCCAGATTGGCAAGATCGCATCCGGACGGGGCGATCGCTGCTGCCCGATCTGCCCCAGCTCAATCGGGCCCAGGCCGATCGTGCCGTAGCGATCTTCAACAAGCTGCGCCTGCCCGACGTGGTCGGCACGCCGGCGCTGGCGGAGGCGGGGGCGGACTGGTTCCGTGAGATCGTGGGCGCCTTGCACGGTTCGTTCGATCCAGGCGCTCGGGAGCGGATGATCCGCGAGATCTTCTTGCTGGCGCCGAAGAAGAGTTCGAAGACGTCCTACGCCGCGGCACTGATGGTGACGACGCTGCTGATGAACGAGCGGCCCAGGGCCGAGTTCCTGCTGGTGGCGCCGACGGTATCGCTGGCGCACATCGCTTTTAGCCAGGCGCTGGGCATGGTCGACAAGGATCCGGACGGGTTTCTCCGCAAGCGCCTGCACGTGCAGGAGCACCTGCGCAAGATCACGGATCGGCGGACCAAGGCGACGCTGGAAATCAAGGCGTTCGACACCACGGTGCTGACCGGCGTGAAGCCCACCGGCGTGCTGCTGGACGAGCTCCACGAGATCGCCAAGGTCGCGGCGGCCGAGCGGATCATCGGCCAGTTGCGGGGCGGGCTGCTGCCCAACCCCGAGGGCTTCCTGGTGTTCATCACGACGCAGTCGGACGAGCCGCCGCGCGGGGCGTTTCGAGCCGAGCTGATGGTGGCGCGCGCCATCCGGGACGGTAAGGCCCAAGGAGCCATGCTCCCAGTGCTCTACGAGTTCCCGGAGGATATCGCCAACGACATGGTCGACCCGCCGGCGTGGCAGGATTCCAGCAAGTGGTGGATGGTGACGCCGAACCGGGACCGGTCGGTCACGATCAAGCGGCTGGAAGACGACTGGGCGCAGGCAAAGGCAAAGGGCCAAGGCGAGATCATCCGCTGGGCGTCGCAGCATCTGAATATCGAAATCGGCTTGGCGCTGCGCTCCGATCGCTGGGTCGGCGCCGATCTCTGGCAGGGGGCCGCCGACAGGACCCTCACCCTGGACGTTCTGCTCGAGCGGAGCGAGGTGGTGGTGATCGGCGTCGACGGCGGCGGGCTCGATGATTTGCTGGGCCTGGCGGTGCTGGGTCGCGACCGGGTCACCCGGCACTGGCTGCTCTGGTCGCGGGCATGGGCCCATGGCTCCGTGCTGGAGCGGCGCAAAAGCGAGGCCTCGGTGCTGCGCGACTTCGAAGCTGCCGGCGACCTGCGGATCGCTAAAAACCTGGGCGACGACATCGCCGAGATCGCGGCTCTGGCCGAGCGGATCGACGAGACCGGCAAGCTGGGCTCGGTCGGGCTCGATCCGTTCGGCGTCGGCGCCATCGTGGACGCCCTGGCCGAGGTGGGGATTGCCGGCAACGACCGGGTGGTGGGCATCACGCAGGGCTGGAAGCTCACCGGTGCGATCAAGACCGCCGAACGCAAGTTGGCGGATGGCACTTTTCGCCATGGCGGCCTTGGCCTGATGGCGTGGGCGGTCGGCAACGCCAGGGTAGAACCCAAGGGCAATGCCATCGTGATCACGAAACAGGCGTCGGGTACTGCCAAGATCGATCCGCTAATGGCGGTGTTTAATGCGGTCGCCCTGATGGCGATGAACCCGAAGCCCGTCGGTCGGTCGTACCTGGGGTCCGGCGAGATGCTGGTCCTTTAGTCGAGACTGCCTTCAGGTCAGGCCGGTCAACCGGAGGATGGTCCCGATGGTCCAATCGACCGGTCCGCGAAGCAGCCAACCGGCGACATTCAGATTCATTCCGAATTGAGTGCCGATCATCGGCAGGATGAACAACAGGCCGATCAGGATGATCATGCCATGTCGCTCGAGACGGGCGAGAGGCCTGGCGAGTGCGTCCGGCAACAGGCCAACAGCAACGCGACCCCCATCGAGTGGTGGCAGCGGGATCATGTTGAAGAGGGCCAGGACGACGTTGATGACAATCGCATTCTTGAGGTTGGCCAACGTCCATGCATCGACGCCTTCCGGCAGGAAAACAACGATGTGGACGAGCAACGCAGCGGCGAAAGCCTGCAGAAGGTTGGTGGATGGTCCTGCCCCTGCGACCAACACCATGTCGTGTCTTGGATGGCGCAGGGCCCCGAACTTTACTGGAACGGGCTTGGCATAGCCGAACATGAAAGGCGAATGGAGGAAGAAGAGAAGCGCCGGCAGCAAGACGGTACCGACGGGGTCGACGTGCTTCAA
The DNA here is from genome assembly GCA_019745575.1 of Reyranella sp. Taxonomy (GTDB): domain Bacteria; phylum Pseudomonadota; class Alphaproteobacteria; order Reyranellales; family Reyranellaceae; genus Reyranella. The sequence goes on from JAIETA010000176.1 coordinate 31,356, forward strand.
GGGATTCAAGGTGACCCGACCAAGTCGCCAGGCAGTGTCGTCACCCAAGCGGTGGGCGACGAAGCCGTGAGCCGCCTCGTGTAGGGTGATCGCCAGGAGCACGGGGATTACCCAGGTGGACGCCGTGTAGAGGGCCGCCGACGATAGATCCATTTACCAAACTTCCTTCCGCGACGACGTCGACCGGCTCTCCGGATGCCGGAGGTAGCACGCGCGGTCCGGCCAAGTCCCTGCTGATGAGACGCCAGTACTACTTTCTCAGAGAAAGCGATGATGAAACCACTTGCTGTCGCCCTGCGCACAATCGCGGGAGCGGTGCCCGGTCTTGTCCGCGATCTGGCGGGCCTCTGCGGTGTCGGCCTCGTCTCCTACGGCGCCTGGCTGATTTATACGCCCGCCGGCTTCATCACCGCGGGTATTCTGCTCATCGTCGGCGCGCTGCTGATCTCGCTTGGCGGCCGTACGGCCGGCTGATGGGTGGGCTGTTCGGCTCCCTGGCGTCCGGCCTGCGACGCCGCGAACTGAAGGCGACCGACGCCGGGAACCTCAGCTGGGCGGCGCTGTTCGGCCAGCAGAACTCGCGGGCCGGCGTGTCGGTCAACGTCGACAGCGCGCTGAAAGTATCGACGGTATTCGCCTGCCTGCGCGTCCTGGCCGACGGCATCGCGCAGGTGCCGCTAAAAGTCTACCGGGAGAAGGCCGACGGCTCGAAGGAGCTGGCGAAGGACCATCCGGCCTACCGGCTGCTGTCGAGGCGGCCAAACGAATGGATGACCTCGTTCGAGTTCCGGCAAGTCATGATGTTCCATGCCGCCCTGCTCGGGAACGGCTGCGCCTACATCGGCCGGATCCGCGGCGTGCCGAAGGAGCTGATCCCGCTGGTGCCCGGCAGCTATATGATCGAGCAGGCAAAGGATTACACGCTCACCTATCGGCTGACGGCTCTGAATGGACAAACGACGGTCCTGCCGCGCGCAGAAGTGTTCCACCTGCGGGGCCCGAGCTGGACCGGCGCCGCCGGGCTGGACGCCCTTCAGGTCGCGCGCGAGGCGGTGGGCCTTGCCATCGCCACGGAGGAGACGCACGCGGCGTTGCACGCCAACGGCACGCAGCCGGGCGGCGTCCTGTCCGTAAAGGGCTCACTGGACGATGCCGCCCGGGCCCGCCTGAAGGAATCCTGGGCGCAGTATCAGGGCGGGCTGGCGAACCGCTTCAAGACGGCCGTGCTCGACATGGACAGTACCTGGACACCACTCGGCATGAAGGGCGTCGATGCTGAACACCTAGACACGCGGCGATTCCAGATCGAGGAGATCTGTCGCGACCTGAAAGTCTTTCCGCAGATGGTGGGTTACGCCGACAAGACCGCGACCTTCGCCTCGGCGGAAGCCTTCTTCCTGGCGCACGTCATCCACACGCTGAACCCGTGGATAGAAAACTGGGAGCAGTCGCTGGCCCGCGACCTGTTTCCCGACGAGGACGACATTTTAGCCAAGTTCTCGATGCAGGGCCTGCTACGCGGCGACAACACTGCCCGCGCCACCTTTTATGCCAGCGGCATTACCAACGGCTGGCTGACCCGCAACGAGGCGCGGCGGCTGGAAGACCTGAACCCGATCGAGGGACTGGGCGAGCCGCTGCTGCCGCTCAATATGGGCACACAGGGCGAGCGCGATGCCCTGCTGGCTCCCGGAGGCACCTGACATGCTGCGCACCACCCGGCCGTTCGAGCTAAAATTCGCCGGCAGTGCCCGGCCCGGGCAGTTCTCCGGCTACGGTGCGGTGTTCGACAACATCGACGGCGGCGGCGACAGGATCGTCAAGGGCGCCTTCGCCGCCTCGCTGGCCGACTGGAAGGCCCGGGGCAAGATGCCAAAGATGCTCTGGCAGCACGGTCTGGGGGCGGCAGCCGAAGACATGATGCCGGTCGGCTACTGGACGGCGCTGGAAGAGGACGACCACGGCCTAAAAGTCGAGGGGCAGCTGGATCCCATCGACACCGAGCGCGGCCGGACGCTTTTTGCGGGGCTAAAAAATGGTTCGATCGACGCCATGTCGATCACCTACGTCGCCATCGACTACGCCTACGGCAAGACCGCCGCCGAACCTTTTCGTACCATCACGCAGGTCGATCTTTACGAGGTCGGCCCCGTGCTCTGGGGCATGAACCAGCTGGCCGGGATCGAGGACGCCAAAGCCGCGTCCAAGATCCGGACCATTCGAGACTTCGAGGCCTTCCTGCGGGACGCAGGCGGGTTCTCGATCGCCGCTGCCAGGGCCATCGCCAGCGGCGGTTATAAAACCAATCCGACCCCTCGGGACGAGGGCGGGATGGACGAGCTTTTGGCCCTGCGTCGGCAGGCCGAAGGCATCTTCACCACCACCTGATTCCGAGGACAACATGCACGCACAGAGTAGCGCCGTCGGGCGCGCGCTCCCGCTTGAGCGCAAGGAAGCCAGCGACCTCCCGGCCGTCCTGGCCGAGGTCAAGAAGATCGTGACGCCGCTGATGACGGGCTTCGAGGAGTACAAGAAGACCAACGATCAGCGTCTCAAGGAGATCGAGACCACGGGCAAGGCCGATCCCCTCACCGAGGAGAAGCTTTTGCGCATCGAGGCCACGCTCGCGGGCTTCGAGACGGTCAACCAGAAGCTGGTCAACGCCGAGGCCATCGAGGCCAGGCGAGCGGAACGCGAGAAGGAGATGCAGGAGCAGCTCGACAGGCTGCACCTCAAACTCCAGCGCCCGGGCCTCGGTTCGGAGGAAGCGAAGAATGACCGGAAGGCCTATTTCAGGGACTGGGCGCATGGCGTCATCGGCGCCTACACCTCGGGCGTTCCGAACCTTCCGGAAGGCCAGGCCAAGGCGATCGCCCGGGCCAATGCCGAGTTCAAGTCGCTATCGGTCAGCAACGACACCACCGGCGGCTATCTCGCGCCGGCGGAATATGTGGCCGACATCATCAAGGGCATCACCCTGGTGAGCCCGGTTCGGTCGCTGGTCTCGGTCAAGCCGACGGCGAACAAGTCGCGGATGCAGCCCAAGCGCACCGGCCAGTTCGCCGCCCAGTGGGTGGCCGAGCAGGGAACCCGCTCGGAGACGACGGGGCTGGCCTACGGCATGGTCGAGATCCCGACGCACGAGATGTATGCGCTGATCGATATCAGCCATCAGAACCTGGAAGACTCGGCCTTCGATCTCGAAGCGGAGATCCGCGGCGAGGCCGAGGAGCAGTTCGCGGTGGCGGAAGGCGCGGCCGTGGTCGGTGGCAATGCCATCGGCAAGCCCGAGGGCTGGCTCACCAACGCCGACATCGCGTCCACCAACTCGGGCACGGCAGCCACCATCGCGGACGTGAACGGCCAGGCCGACGGCCTGCTGTCGCTAAAATACGCGCTGAAGAGCGGTTACGCCCGAAACGCCAAGTGGTCGCTGAACCGCACCACGATGGGCTCGGTGCGCAAGCTGAAGGACAACAACAGGCAGTACATCTGGATGCCGGGCCTGGCCCAGGGCCAGCCGAATACCATCGATGGCGACCCCTATGTCGAGACGCCCGACATGCCGAACGAGGGCGCCAACACCTTCCCCATAGCCTACGGCGACTTCGCCCGGGCCTACACGATGGTGGATCGCATCGTCATGTCGATGCTGCGGGACCCTTTTACGCAGGCGACCAGCGGCAACATCCGGTTCCTGTTCTATCGCCGCATCGGCGGCCAGGTGGTCCTCGCCGAGGCCATCCGCAAGCTGAAGTGCTCGACCTGATCGGCTGAACCGGCCGGATCGACTGTTGCGGCGCGGCTTCGGTCGCGCCGCTCTCTTCCTCACCTTCACGATTCCCGGAAAGGAAAGCGCAATGGCGCGCGATATTCACAACAACCTGCACGTCCGTCGCGGCATCAGCCCCGCGGCGGCCACCGTCGACAATACGCCGTGGGTGTCACAGATCGCAGACCTGCAGGGCTACGAGGCTGCCGAGTTCGTCATCCTGACGGGTGGTCTCGCGGACGCCGACGCCACCTTCACGACGCTGCTCGAACATGGTGACGCGGCCAACCTCTCGGACGCCGCGACGCCGGGCGCCGATCTCCTGCTCGGCACGGCCGCGCAGGCGAGCTTCCTGTTCAGCGACGACGACAAGGTGTTCAAGATCGGTTACCGCGGGCCGAAGCGCTACGCCCGGGTCACCATTACGCCGGCGGCCAATACCGGCAACGCCTTCGTCGCGGGCGTCTGGATCCTCGGCCACCCGCGCAACGCACCGACGTCGAACCCGCCGGCCTGATCGCGGGAGGGCGATTCCTCGGGGTCGCCCTCTTGCTTCCTGCTGAACTGATGAGGACCGATTGATGAAAGCCAGGGTCGTGAAGCCATTCGAGGGCGTACGCGATGGCGATCTCTATCCCCGACACTTTGAGGTGGCCGATGTGGTCCAGGGTGACCTCGCGCGCGTCGCGATCGCCGAGGGGTGGGCTGAGACCTTGGAGCCCTTGCCCGCGGATGGGAGTGCCTCACCCCGCCGAAGGTCGGTCAGCCGGTGAGCGAACCACTGTTGGAGGTGGTGACGCCGGCTGCGAATGCCGCGGCCCGCCGACTGACCACGGCGGCGAAGGTCCAGGCGGCGCTAAGGATTGGCGCCGTGGATACGACCCTCATTGAAAGCATCATCGATGCCGTCAGCGGGGAGTGTGCTCGGTTCTGCAATCTGGCCCGCGGCGCGGCCGGCCCCGTGCCTACGTTCGGCCAGGAAGTCGTCCGTGCCACCTGGTTGGGCACCGATGTGGGCCGTCCATCGACCCTCATTCTGCCGTGGCGGACACCCATCATGGCAATAGGCAGCGTACTCGAGGATGGAGCCACCCTGGTCATGAACACCGACTTCCGGCTGCTCGGCAGCGGCATGCTGGAGAGAATGGCTGCCGATGCCCCGGCCTGCTGGTCGACCGGCAAGATCGTGGTGTCCTACACGGCCGGCTGGTCGCTGCCGACGGATGTGCCGGCCGAACTCGAGGGACAGGTGATCGAGCAGGTCAAAATGAAATTCTTGGCCACTGACCGGGATCCGGCACTCAGGTCCGAGAACACGCCCGACGTCTGGTCCGGTTCGTACGGCGTCGCCGGTGGCGACAGCATCGGCGAGAGCGGCCTGCTAAAATCGCTGGAATCGGCGCTGGCTCCCTTCAGGGGCTGGGGAGTGTAGTGGCCGCCTCAGATATCGTGCGCAATGCCACCCGCCTTGTCGCCCTCCATGGCGAGGCCATGACCCTGAAGCGGGAAAATGAGGCGTCGGTGGTTACCCTCAGGGGTAAACGAGTGCTGGGCACTGTCGCCGATATCGGTGGTTCCGCCGCCCAGCAGGAGTTCCGGGTAAAAATCGGCACGACTGAACTGGCAGCGTCGCCCTGGGCCAACAAGACGCCGGTTCGCAGCGACAGCATCGTTGTCGACGGGCGCGAGAGGGCGATCCTCGACGTCCGGCCACTCGGCGATGCCGGCACGGTCGCGCTCTACGATCTTTTGGTGGCGGGCTGACATGCCGGTCATCTTTGAAGGGCTGTCGGCGCCGGAGCTTGGCCGGAGCATCGGCCAGTGGGTGAAGGAACACACCATTGCTGTGGCGGAGCGGGTCCTGCGCGAGGAGGTCCGCCGCGGCTTCGACAGCCAGCCTGTAGTCGTCACCGACGGCATGCCGCGGCGCGACTATCTGCAGGTCAAGCCGTTCGGCAAGATCGAGTTCGTGGCGCGCACCAGCATGGCGGACGCGGTTCGCTGGGCACTGACCGAATTGCAGAAGAGGAGCCCGGTGCTCACGGGTCGCTACGCCGGTTCGCACACCGTGATGATCAACGGCGCCGAGGCGCAGGGCAATATCTGGGTCGCGCTGCGTAACGTCCAGCCGACGGACCGTGTCCAGATCGTCAATCCGCAGCCCTACGCCCGCAAGATCGAAGGCGCGACGGCGAACAAGCGCACCGGCCGCGGCAAGCGGGCGGCGCTCAGCCGTCAGGCCAGGAGCGGCGTCTATCGCGTCGTGCTCCGTGCCCTGGTCAACCGGTTCGGCAAGGCGCTGTTCTTCGACTTCAAGTACGTGAACCTCAACACCGGGACCAAAGTGTGGGGTAAACGGGGCGCTCGACGCATCCAGCGCGATCTGGTGTATCCGGCGCTGCAGTTTTTCATCAAGCCGACCGGACTGCCGAACTGAGGCGCCATGACTGGTGACCCGCTACGCGACGCTTTTAGGGCGGAACTCGCGACCATCCGCACGTCCGGTTCCATCGCCTGGCCGATCAAGGACACGCTTAATACGTCGGAGAACCCCGACGTCTCGACGGGCTACCTGGAACTGGAGTTTCCCGGCGGCAGCGAGAGGCAGGTCACCTTCGGCGCTCCGGCCGCGAACCTGCACCGGGAGGAAGGGCAGGTGACGGTCAATATCTGCACCCGCCTGGGCGCCGGCACGACCAAACGCGACCTGGCCGAGACCTACGCTGCCGCTATTCGCACCGCCTTCCGCATGCGCCGCTTCGCCGCCGGTGCGCGTTCGGTCCGCATCATCAGCACCGCGCCGATGGGTGGCGGCCACGACGAGGCCGGCCTTTGGGTCGAGTCGGTGGCCCTTGGCTACGAACTCTACAACGTCGGCTGATCGGCCACGTCACGACGTACCGCCGCCGCCTCCGGGCGGCTTTATCTTGTCTGCAATAACGGGGGCGCCCTGAATGGACAGCGCAACAAAACAGACGGCGATCATCGCCGAGGCGACGCAGGGCACGACGCCGGCGACGCCTGCCTTCAAGATCCTGCGTGACATCCGCGTGAGCGGCGCGCCCCAGCGCAACGACCAGCGCTCGCCCGAGCGGCGATCCGACCGCATGGCCTACGCCATGACCAAGGGGCTGGCGTCGTTCCCCAAGACCATCGAGCTGCCGTGGGTGCGCGATGCCGCGTCCGACATCCTGTGGGAGTCGGCTTTCTGCGGCACCTGGACCACCGACATCCTGATGAACGGGGCGACCCTCAAACCTTTTACGGTCGAGGAGAAGTACGAGGGCGGCGCCACGGATCCCTACCGGCGGCTCGCGGGCTGCATCGTCGATACGGTCGATATCTCGTTCCAGAACGGCCAGCCCGGCACCATGAACTTTGCCCTGCGGGCGTTGGCCGAAGCGACGGCGACCACGGCCATCGCCAGCTCCACCTATGCGGCACCAACGCCGGGCTACGACCCCTCAACACCGGCCGACATCGTGGTCAACAACCTGTTCGGCATCGCGACGCCCAAGGTGATGAGCCTGTCGATGCGGATCGAGAACAATGTCCGCGAGCAGTATTCCTGGGGGTCGGCGTCGCCCTTCGGCACCGGGCTCGGCCTGTTCAACGTGCAGGGCCAGGTCCAGTTCTACTTCTCGCAGCTCACCGACTACTCGACGTTCGTGACCCGCCAGACCGGCCAGACGCTCGATCTCACCATCGGCGCCACCACCTTGTTCAAGGACCGCCTGGTGCTGGGCGCCGCCGACGTCTGGAACCCCGACGTCAACGACCCGGGTGCCACCGGCGACCACATGGTCACGCTGAACTTCCTGGCGAAGTACTACGCGACCGATACCGCCGCCATCAAACTCACCCGTCTGGTCGCCTGAGGAGCATGCCCATGGAGCGATATCTCGTTCTGGAAAACTTCCATGTCTTTGTCCCGCAGGGCGAGGGCGGAACCGAGAAGAAGGTCATCTACCTCAAGGGACAGGTGGTCGAGGACGTGCCCGAGGGCCAGTCGGCCGAGGACTGGATCGAAAAGGGTCTGACGAGAAGGGATGCAACATGAGCGGCTACGCGTTCGACAACATAGAAGACCTGCAACGCAACCGGGATCTGGAGCGCGACGGTACGGAGCTCGGCCTGCCGGGCGGGCGCACCCTGATCGTCCGGGCGGCATCGGACGCCAACCCGGCGTGGCGGGCGCAGAGTGAGAAGATCGCGGCCGAACTGCGACGGCTGAGCAACGTCCGGGCCACGAACGAGCGGGTGAGGGGCTTTTTGGCGCGCAAGTATGCCGAGCTGCTGGTCCGCGACTGGCACGGCATCACCAGCAAGGGGATCGAGGTGCCGTACAGCGTCGAGGCCGGCGAGGCCTTCCTGCTGGCGGCCGACGATGCCTATGCCGCGGTCGATGCCATCGTCTACGAGACCAAGAACTTCCGCGGCCAGCGCATCGAAGCCGTCGTGGACGAAGCAAAAAACTGATCGGCTGGGACAGCCAGCACGGTGCCGCGGTGAAGGACTGGCAGGACCGGGCCGCGCGCGGCGACGACTGGGCGCACGACCGCCTGCTGTCCCGGCCCGTGCTGTCGTCGGAGGCGGAGTCTTACTGGCAGTCCTTCACCTATCTCTCCCGCGATCGCGCCTATCTGGCGCTCAGCCTGGGCATTGCGGGAGGATTGCAACTGCCCCAGCCGATCCCGCGAGGGAGCATCAGGAAAGAAGGTAACCGTCGCGGTTACCAGGGCGAGAGTCTCGAAGACTTCACCGAGATCGTCGCTGCGATCGACGATGCGTTTATCCAAAACGACGTCCTAAAGCAGGCCGCGGCGGCAAAGGCCGGCGCCGAACGTGCCCGCAGCAGGCGGTGATCCATGGCCGAAGAAACCAAGATCATTCGGATTATCGTCGACAGCTCGAAGGCGGTCGATGGCTCGGCGGCGGCCACGCGGGCGCTCGAGAAACTCGAGCGCAGCACCGCCTCCATGGATACCGCGCTCGCCCGCATGGAGAAGGGGCTGGGCGGCATCGGCATGCTCATCAAGGCGAACCTCGCGTTGGCCTTGGCCGATGTTGCCGCGCGCATGGTTCAAATGGCAAAGGGCGCCTTCGACGCCGCCGCCGGCATGGACGAGCTCGCCGAGCAGTTGGGGGTGACGGCGAAGGGCCTGCAGGGGCTTCAATTCTCGGCCGTGCAAAGCGGTGTGAAGCTCGAGCAGCTCGAGGCCGGCGTGGCAAAGTTCTCGCAGAAGATGGGCGAGGCGGCCGGCGGTAGCAAGGAAATGATCGAGGCGCTGGACCGTATCGGCGTAAAAGTGCTCGACGCAGCCGGCAAGCTGCGGCCGACCGAGACGCTGCTTCAGGAGGTGGCCGCCTCGATCTCGGCCATCGACGACCCCGCCCGCCGGGCAGCCGCCGCCGTCGATTTCTTCGGCAAGGCCGGCACCCGCATGTTGCCGATGCTCAAGGATATGTCGGGCGGTATGGATGAAATGGCGGCCAGGGCCAAAGCCGCCGGCGCCTTCATCGAGGCGGACACCGTGGCGAAGCTCGACAAGCTCGCCGACTCGGCGGAACGATCGAAGCTCACTCTGCGGGCTTTCTTTGCCGAGAATGGCGCGGGGCCTCTCACGACCACGCTTGACGGCATCAACTCGCTGCTTGGAAAGCTCGCGGGTTATCTCCGCGCCATCAGGTCGGATTGGACAAACCTTTTCAGTCACGATTCCAATGCCGAGCAGAAGCTAAATCTCACCATCGCCGATCGCGAAAGCAAAATCCGCGAGGCCGAGGCGCGTATCGCGAAAGACCCGAATCGGGCCGCCGATTTTCGCCTCATCGATCAATGGCGCGGCGATATTGGCGGTGCCCGGCGCGAATTGGCGAAAATGGACGCGGCAACCGGGCGCAATGTCGGCCTGGTCGATGACGTGCCGCGCTCTTCGCCGCTGCCGCCACCTGGCGTCAGCAACCCGGCCCCCGCGGGTACCGGCCAGGGCGAGGCCGACCGCATCGCCAAGCTCATGCGCGACACGGCGCGCGACGTGGAAGGCGCCAACGCCTACGCGGCGGCGAGCGAGCGCGGCGCCCGCGCCGTGTCCGACCTTGAAATCCACTTCAAGGCATTGAAGTCGGCCCAGGACGCCTACGGCAACACGGCCGACAAGAACGCCACTCAGGTGGCCGCGCTCACGGCGAAGATAGAAGAGCAGCTGAAGGTGGCCGAGCGCCTAAAAAACCTCAAGGAATTCAACCTCGGCACCGAGGAGCTCGAGCGAGCCAACAGTCTCCTCGAGGTCGAGAACGCGCTCATCAACGCCAACGCCGAGGACCGGGCCCGCGAGATCGCGCTCATCCGTCTCAAGAACGATGTGCAGACGAAGGGCCTGGACGAGAGCAACCCGAAGGAGCGGGAAGCCATCGACCGCCGGCGCGAGGCAATCACGCAGAATGAGCGGCTGAAGGCGCAGGGCGAGGAGCTCAAGAAGGCCAACGAATTGTGGACCGCGCCGCTCAAGTCGGCGCTGGAAAGCATCCAGTCGACGGCCGCCGACATGTTCGACTCCATGCTCGAGCGCGGCAGCTTCTCCTTCGAAGAACTCGGCACTATCGCCAAGCGGATGGTCCGTCAGATGATCGCGGAGTTTGCGGCACTGGCGGTGATCCGGCCCATGCTTGCCGGTGTGGTCGGCGGCCTCGGGTCGATTGGCCTGGTGAGCCCGGCAACGGCGGGCAGCCTCGGCTATGGCTCGGGTGCGGGCAGCTCGAGCTTCTTTATGCCAAGCCTCGGCGGCGGGTCGTCCTTCGGCTTTCTCAATAATGCCATTATCCCGGCCTCCTACGGCGGCGCGCCCGGCGGTTATGACAGCATCGGCCAACTGATATCGCAGGGCAGCCCGGCGGGCCTCGGTGGCTTGACGTGGGGGCAGGGGTTGGCCGGCATCGGCTCCATCGGCTTCGGCGCCTACAATCTTGCCACGGCCAAGAACGCCGGCGGCGCCTTTGGCGGGATAGGCGGCATCCTCGGTGGTGGTCTCGGTCTTGCCGCGAGCGCCGGGCTCATCGGTTCGGCGTTCGGGCCGATCGGCACGGCCATCGGCTTCCTGGCGCCGCTGCTCGGCAGCCTGTTCGGCGGTGAGGAGTACAAGTGGGATCCGCTGGCCGGCGCCAACATCCAATTCAATCCGAGCGCCAACGGCTACACGTCGAACGCCACGCAGCAACTCGGCGGCAAGAGTATTGCCGGCCAGTTCGGCGGCGTCTCGGGCACTCTCGATGCGCTGTTCGCCAGGGCCGGCGGCATCACCAATGCGGGCAACGCCTTCGGCGCGTCGATCTGGAACAACCAGCGCGAGGGCACGACCTCGACCTATCTGATCTCCCCGACGCAGGGCTCGAATCAGCAGACCTATGACGAGAGCGGCGACCCGGCGGCGGCGGTCGATCGGCTTATTGCCAAGGTGTTCTATAACTCGATCCAGAACAACGCGGCCATGCATGCGTCGCCGACCCTGCGCACGGCGTTCGGCAACAAGGAGCCGACCAGCACCGCGGCGCTCAAGAGTCTTCTCGATTTGATCGACGCCTACGATTCGTTCGGCAAGGCGACGGTGCTGGCCAAGACCGCGCTTGAGGAAATCAACAGCCGGTTTTCGGCCATGTCGGCCGTCGCGAGCGAATACGGATTGGCTCTGGCGCCCATTCAGGCCGAGCAAAAGAAGGTGACCGAGCGGTATGCCCGCGACTTCATCGACGGGATGATCGACCCGCTGGCGGTGCAGCTCCGGGCGCTGGAAGATCAGCGCAAGGACTCGCTCGCGAGCGCCGAGTATATCCGCGACAACGTGAAGGACGTTTACGTCGATATCGCGCGCATCACCGAGTACTGGACGAACAAGCGGCGTGAGCTCGAGGAGCAGTATTACCAGGGTTCGATCGGCCAACTGCAGGCGCTCATCCGCCGCCTGACCTATGGCGACCTTGCCAACGCCTCGCCGGACACCTCGCTGGCTGGCACGCGCGGCACCTATGAGGCGGCGCTCGCGCAATCCCGCGCCGGTAGCGCTTCGGCCTTCTCCAATCTGGCCGGCTATGCCGAGACCTATACCAGCACGGCGCGCAGCTATTTTGCGAGCTCGGCCGAGTACGATGCGCTGATTTCGCAAATCCGGCGAGACCTCGAGGAGCAAGTGGCGGCGAGGGGCGGGGGCGGCGGTGGCGTGACCGGCTCCGCGACCGCCAACGACGCCAGCAACGCGGTGCTGCAATCGAACGCTGAGCTGCGCAGCATGTTCGCCACCGTCATCAACGACAACGCCGAGCTCAAGAGCCAGATGGCTGCCCTGGTGGCCCAACTGCAGCGCAAATAGACCATGCCCGAGCTCTTCTACCTTCGGACGGCGCCACCCTATCCTTTCGGCGCGGCGCCGCGCGACTTCCCGCGATCGTTCCTGCTCTATGCCGGCGTCGACCCGCTCAACCTCGGTGTGCATGAGGGCAAGGGCTACCTGCTCGCCATGACGCCGTTTGACGCGGCACTCACGCTCGACCTCCCGGCGCCGCCGTTCCCGTTCGGTGGCAATGCCAGGCGCACGCCGCGGGCCTTCACCACGCAGGGCAAAGCGGTCACCATTTACCCGGCGGCCACCGGTAACGCGGCGCGCTCTAGCGCACCACTCGACACCCCGGCCAATACGTGGGTCGGCGGCTACCTGTCCGGCAAGTTCAACTATGAAATCGCGCTCTTTTCCGGTGCCGACCCGACGCGGGGCGGGAGCGCCACGGTGGGCGTGCTCGAGCTTGAAGACCCGGCCGGCGAGCTTGATGACCTGCGCACGCTCGGATGGGACGGCGCCCCGCTCGAGCTCCGCCGCGGCGATCCCGATGCGCTCTTTTCGACCTTCACCACGGTGGCCAAGCTCACCACGGCCGGGCTCCGCTACAACACCCGCAAGAAGGAAATCAGACTCCGCGACCTCGCGTGGAAGCTCATGCAAGCCGAGCTCCACGGCCTGCGCTACGGCGGCACCGGCGGCTCAGACGGCGACGCCACGCTTGCCGGCCGGATCAAGCCCTATTGCATCGGCTCGGTCTATAACATCACGCCGGTGCAAATCTCGGCCGCGTCGCTCATCTATCAGGTGTCGTGCTTCTCGGTGCTCGGCATCGACGTCGTGAAGGATGGCGGCGCGGCGCTCACTTTGGATGACGATCACGCGACCTATGCCGACCTATCGGCGGCATCGGTAGCCGCCGGCCACTATGCGACATGCAAGGCGCTCGGGCTGTTCAAGCTCGGGGCGGCGCCGGTCTACATCATCACGGCGGACGTGCGTGGCGACAACGACACGCTCAACGGCATCGCCTATCCGCACACCCGCGCGCACATCGCCAGGCGCATCGCCACCGGCCGCGGCACGGTCAAGCTAGACGATCCCGTCGACATTGACGGCACGGCCTTCGAATATCTTGACCAGCGGCAGACTGCGACGCTTGGTTATTATTGGGACAAGGAAATCACCAAGGCCGAGGCTTTGGCCGAGGTCATGGCGGGGTGTCTCGGCTGGTGGGCCGTCCGGCTCAACGGCACCATCGCGGTTGGGCAAGTCGAGGATCCAGCCGACGTGGCGCCGCTCTTCTCGCTGTCCTATCCGACCGATGACGGCGGCCAGGAGTCGCGGGTGGATGAGCCCGCGATGACGGATTATCAACCGCCCCGGCGGTCCACCCTCATGGGATGGTCGCGCAACTACACGCCGCTTGCCGTCAACCAAATCGCGGGCGCGGTGCCTCAGTCGATCTCGGCGATACTGCAGGGACAAGGCCGCTTCACGACTTCGGAAGACCTATGGGTGGCCGGCAGCTTCCCGACGTCGCCAGTGGTGGCGGTTAATGGCGGCTTCGTGAACGAAAGCGACGCGCAATTGGAGGGCGATCGGCAGCGGCGCCTTCTCCGCACCCGCCGCGACTATTTCGAGATTCCCGCCGTCATCGACCCATTCGCCGACGTTGCCGGCCGGGTCATCAACATCGCGAATGCCAACCGCATCGGTCTCGACGCCTCGCGCAACCTTTTCTGCTTCGGCATCGCAGTGAACGCGAACGCCAAGCCTATCCTGAAACTGTGGGGCTAGGCCGTGGCAAATATCGCGATCCTCTCGCCGACCAAGTCGGATACGGCGACGCTGGCGGCCGACTCCGAAGTGTCGACCCTGCCGGCAAGCAACCTGCAGAACATGCAGCCCAAGCGGAAATGGCGCACCGCGGGCCTCACGCCCTACCTCACGCTCGACTTCGGCACCGCGGGCCTCGCCTGCAATGGCCTGGCGCTGATCGGCCATAACCTCACCGCCGCCGCCACCCTCCGGGTGCGAGCCAAGGCAACGTCCGATGTGACCGTATCGCCCACCGTGGACACCGGTGCGGTTTCGGCCTGGCCGGCGACCGGCAAGCCCGCCGAGCCCTACTGGCCGCAGTATCTTTCGTGGGTCGCGTGGTCGAATGCCTCGGCGCTCCGCTACTGGCGCGTCGACATTGCCGATGGCGGCAACACCGATGGCTACCTGCAGGCCGGGCGCCTCATGCTCTGCCGCTACTGGCAACCCACCGTCAACTTCGACCTCGCCGGCACGCCGTTGGGCTTCGATCAGGTCGACGTGCAAACCCGCACCGACTACGGCGAGATTTTTACGGACCGCCGCTCGCGCTCGGCCGCCAGGCGCTTTTCGCTGCAAATCTCCGCCGCCGATCGCCGCGAGGTAATGGATGGCATCGCCGAGATTCAGCGCCTTCGCGGCATGTGGGGCGACGTCGCGGTGATGCTCGACCCGGCGGTTACGACCGACTTTCACCGCCATTCGATGCAGGGCGTTTTTACCGCGCCACAGGAGCACCTAATGGTCCCGCAATTCACGGCCAACGGCGAAGCCTGGACCGTCAATTTTCCTCTTCGCGAAGTGATCTAGGAGCCGCAGATGTTCGCCGACAAGACAATGGAGACCGGCGCAAGCGCGGGCACCAGCGACCTCACGCTTGGCACATCGGTATCGGGTTGGAAAACCTGGCGCTCGCAGAAGGCCGACACCACGGTGGTGCCCTACTTTGCGGAAATCGCGGACGGCTCCATTTGGGAGGTGGGCTACGGCACGCTCACCTATGGCAGCCCGGACAAGATCACCGGCCGGGTGCTGATGCTCTCGAGCACTGGCTCGCTGGTCAATTTTGCCAGTGCCACCGTCTACGTCATGTCGATTCCCAACGCGGCGATTCTCAACCACCTCATCGGCGGCGGCGGTGCTGCCGCGCGGCCGGGCTGGCTGCCCATCGGCGGTCGGTGGCGCGATGACAGCGCCGGGCTCGGCACGCGCGCCATCGACTACATCAAGACTGGCTCGGGCGCCTCGGCTAACTCGGAAACCGGCCGGCTGGACGGCGCCAGCGGCATCTATGTGGCGAGCAACGCCGCGCCGATCCGCGACACCACCACCAGCGGCAGCACCATCGGCATCAACGATCGCGGCTATATTGTAAACCACGATACCACCGCCGCCGTCCGCGTGGCAGCGCTTCCGGCCGTCGCGACCGCCACCGCCGGCTTCTATGTCGGCATCTATGCCGATGGCATCTTTCCCGTCCGCATCACCACCAACTCGGGCGAGGCCATCGACAACAGCGTGGTGCCGCCGGGCCAGGTGGTGTGGGTGCGGTGCACCGGGGCCAAGTGGCTGACGCAGGGTAGTGCCACCCAAGCGCTCATCGGGCGCCGGCAGACGGTAACCACCGGCCCGCTTTCGTCGGGTGCGCCAAGCTTCCTGGCCACGGCGAGCGGCCTCAACCTCGCCACACAGAACATCGCTGCCGCCACGCCGCTCATCGTGCGCGCGAGCAACGGCGCCGTCGATCGGTGGGGCTTGTCGGCCGGCAACCTCACCTTCTCGTCGCTCACCGACGCCACTACCAACTATCTCTATGTCACGGTCGGTGTCGACGGCCCGCTCACGGCGGGCAAGACGACGCTTGCGCCGATCTATCAGGAGAGCGGCACGCCCGCGACCACCAACGGGCAGTTCACGTTCAACTATGGCGAAATGAAAGGCTACCTCGGCAATGGCTCGAGTGCGCCGCAGGCTTATGTGGCCTTCATCGGCGAGGCCACCACCTCGGGCGGCAATATCACCGCCGTGACGGCCTATGCCTACAACGGCCGGTACGACTCGGGCTACACCGCGACGCTGCCGGCCGGCGGTATCGGCGTCACCAAGAACCACAACATCGGTTGCCTGCCGCTGGCCTTCGAATTCCGCGCGCACTGCACGACGACGGACGCGGGCTGGGCGGTCGGCGATGAGATCAGCACAAAGAACATGACCGGCTACAACGGCGCCAGCGACACCGTGCCTGTGATCGGCTCCGGCACCAAGGCGATGACGGCGCAAACTTCCGGCAACCCGTTCTACGTGCTGCACAAATCGACCGGGGCGGTCACGGCGCTCACGCTCGCCAGCTGGAAGTACCGCATGACCGCAGACAGGGGGTGGGGATGAAAACGCTTTACACCAGCGACAGCACCAACTTCTACGAAGGCGACATGCAGGACGGCGACCGCGAGGCGACGGCCGCGGAGTTGGCAGCGCGCGACGCCGGGCAGGCCAGGCGGGATGCCATGCCGACCTACACCGAAAAGGTCGATGCACTGATCGAGGGCGGCGAGGCGCTCGAGGCGATAAAGCAAAGGATCGCGGCCGTGGTGGCGATTGACGCCGCCGCCGGAAGGATTGGCTAAGTGTCAGATATTGCGCCCGCCAAGCCCGGACGCTTCGTTGACCGCTTCACCACCGGCAACTTGATCGAGCTCGGCGTGATATGCGGCATGGGGCTCATTGCCTGGGCCACCTTGACGTCCGACTTTCGGGCGCTCGCGCAACGGGTCGACCAAGGCGACAAACGCGACGAAAAGACCGCCGACGTGCTCGACGTGCTCAAAGGCTCGGTTATCCGAATCGAGACGGAGCAAAAAGCGGTTCGATCCGAGACGGACCGTCAGGGCCGCCAACTCGACCGCATCGAGCAACTGCTCCGCAGCGGCACCACCCCGATGCCGCCGCCGCGCACCACGCCGTAGCCGGCGCTTCCAACAAACCAAGAGGCTCGATCGCGTGACATTCTTCGCGGGCTGGGCGCTGTTCGAGAGGTTCCACAAATGAGTTTTAGCGATACCGACTACGAGGCGGCCGCGACGCGCCTCGGTGTTCCCGTGGCTGCCATAAAAGCCGTGGCCGAGGTGGAGGCGGGTGGGGCGACCCACTGGAACATCGCCGGCGCGCTTCGGCCGCCGGTGCGGCTTGAGGCGCACTGGTTCGGCAAGCTGACGGGCTACCAGTTCAATGCTAGCCACCCGGCGATCAGTTGCACCCGGTGGACGCCGGGCTTGGCTGCCAGCACATGGGCCGGCGCCTGGGCACAGGTCGAGGCGGCCTGTGTGCTCGACGAGGATGCGGCGTTGCAGGCCACCAGCTGGGGCGCGTTCCAGATCATGGGGTTCCACTGGAAGTCTCTGGGTTACGGCAGCGTGCAGGAAGTGGTTGCGGCGATGGACACCGCCGGAGGCCAGCTCGACGCCTTCGTGCGCTTCGTCGAGGCCGATCCGGTGCTTGTCGATGCCCTGCGGCGCCAGGACTGGCACGCCTTTGCCGGACGTTACAACGGCCCGGGGCAGTTCGATCACTACGCCGGCCGGATCGCCCAGGCCTATGCACGCCATGGAGGAGAATGATGCCGTTGCTTCCGCTGCTGCTGGGCGTGGCGCCCACCGTCGCGTCGTGGATCCTGGGCGACAGGACCGGGGCTGCCTTCGAGAAGGTGACGGGCATCGCCCGCGAGATCCTTGGCACCGATGACCCCTCGGGCATGGAGGCTGCGATCGCGCGTGATCCCAACGCGGCCCTGCAGTTCAAGACGGCGCTGATCCAGGCTGAGGCCGATGCCCGGCGGCTCGAGCATGAGGCCATCCTGGCCCAGATCCGCGACGTGCAGAGTGCTCGAGAGCAGACGGTACGCCTGGCCGAGGCGAAGAGCCCGATCGCCTATGGGGCTGTATTGGTGTCGGCCATCGTGTTGGTGGGCTTCGCCGTCATGCTGTGGCTGGTCATCCGGGAGGAGGTACCGGCCAATCAGCGCGATATGGTCACCTTGTTGCTGGGCACGCTTGCAGGGATGGCTTCCAGTGTCGTGGCGTACTGGGTTGGCTCGTCCAACGGATCAATGCAGAAGAATGCGGCTTTGGAGAAAGCGCTGATACAACGATGATTGCCAACTTGTGGTGGAAATAGCGGGGCTGCCAGGCACCTCAACAGCGCGCCTTTGCAATAGCGCGAGCACGCCCCCTTGGCTTGGATCGTGGTACTTTTCCCAACAGCTCTCGGTACGTTGCCTCGCGGTCTCCATCGACCCGAGGTGGTTCGTATGGCAATGCATCGACGTAGTGACCTGCCCCCGGGTTTTCGGACCGCGGATAAGTTGAGAGAGTGGCCTCCGTATTGGAGGCAGATATGCGCAAG